>JBQTIJ010000332.1:0-35730 GCA_052388255.1 Phycisphaerales bacterium | reverse complement strand
CCATCTCGCGGATCTCGCTCGTCATGGCCATCATCTCGTAGATGCCCTTGCGGCCGCGGTAACCGGCCATGTTGCAGTTCTCGCATCCGACGGCGCGAAGGACCTTGCCCTTGGCCTCTTCGGGCGTGATGCCGACGAGGGAGAGGTACTTGGGATCGGGCTCGGGGTCGATGGCTTTGCAGTCCTTGCAAAGGATGCGGATGAGGCGCTGGGCCATGATGGCCTGGATGGCGGAGGCGACGAGGAAGGGCTTGACACCCATGTCCACCAGTCGCGTAATGGCGCTGGGGGCGTCGTTGGTGTGGAGCGTGCTGAAGACAAGGTGGCCGGTGAGGGCGGCCTGGATGGCGATTTCAGCGACTTCCTTATCGCGAATTTCGCCGACCAGAATGATGTTCGGGGCCTGGCGGAGCATGGTCTTGAGAATGGCCGAGAAGGAGAGGCCGATCTTCTCACGCACCTGGCACTGGTTGATGCCCTTGAAGTTGTACTCAATCGGATCTTCAGCGGTGATGATCTTCTTGTCCGGCCGATTGAGCACATCAAGGGCCGAATAGAGCGTGGTCGTCTTGCCTGAGCCGGTGGGGCCGGTGACGAGGAAGATGCCGTTGGGCCGGCGGATGATCTTGTTGAAGTAGGCGAGGGAGTCTTCCTCAAACCCGAGGTTCACAAGGCCGATCTTGACGCTATCGGGCCGCAGAATACGCAGCACGACGCTCTCGCCGTGGTAGGTCGGGCAGGCCGAGACGCGGAAGTCGATGGTGGTCTCGTCGACGCTGATCTTGATGCGGCCGTCCTGGGGCACACGCCGCTCGGCGATGTTCATGCCCGCCATCAGTTTCAGGCGCGAGAGGACCGCGTTCTGCATGCGCTTGGGGAGGTTGTCACGCTCCATGCAGACACCGTCGATGCGGTACCGCAGCCGCACGCGGTCACCCATCGGCTCAAGATGGATATCGCTCGCCCGCATCTTCACCGCTTCGGTGAGCACGCGCTGGCAGAGTTTGACGATCGGCGCCTCGTCGGCGTTGACGTCGATCGACTTGTCCATCGACCGGTCCACCGAGCGGTCGATCGTCTTGTCGATGGAGTCTGTGACCAGCGATTCGCCCGCCTTCACGCCCTTGTCCGCGTTCAGCTTCTTCTCGATGAAGTTGTTGATCTGCGACTTGGGGCTGATCCGCGCGTCGATCTCGGTGTTGAGCCGGAACCGCAGCGTGTCGAGCAGTTCGATGTTCAGCGGGTCATGGATGATCAGTTGCAGGCGGCCGCCGCTCTTGCTCAGCGGCAGAACGCGGTGCTTCTTGATCAGTTCCTCAGGGATGAGTTTGGCGTTCACCTGCGCGGCAGCGCCGTTCGCGGCCAGGTCCACGTACTCAAGGTTGAACTGGTTGGCCAGGGCTTTGCTGACCTGCTCCTCCGAGGCCACGTTGGTCTCGACCAGCACATCGCCGAGTCGCTTGCCCGCGCCCCGCGCCTTCTGCGAAGCCGCGTCGATCTGCTCCGGAGTGGTGACGCCCCACCCGACGAGGATTTCACCGAGTTTCTTGCGGGATCGTGCCATGGGTTCTGCGGTGTCCGGTCAGGGGGCGGGGGGGCGAAGGGAGCGGGCGAAAGGAGCCGGCAGAGACGGCCCGTTGCGGACACCTGTAAGGCGGCGCACCGGGAGGGAAGCGTAGTCCGGAAAGTGGTGCACTGGACCCCGGCGCGGCGCCTCGCACGCCCCTCGCGGGCAAACCCCGCGTCCGCTCCGCGGCCCCTTCGCAGCCGGAGGTCCGTCAGTTGCCTGAGCCGGTCTCCGCCGGGCGACGCAGCCGCGGAAACATGGCGGAACCAAGTGTGGACCAGCGGAATCCAACCTCGGCCGATCGCTGGTGCGCCGGTACACTCTCCTGCGGTTCCACCGGGCCGTTGGATCCCTCAGGGCCCTGCGTGGGGCCTTGCGTCGGCACCTGTGCGCGAACCAGCCGCGGCTGCTCCGCGGACCTGTTCAAGAGTCGATGTGCATCTTCGTTCAGTCGCATCAATGCCGTCCCCATCGAGCCAACCAGCCCAATCCCACACCCGAGCGAACGCGGCCCATCCACGTCTGCGGTTTCTCCTCACCGCCGGGCCAACCCACGAGCCCATCGATCAAGTCCGGTTCATCGGCAATCGGTCGTCCGGACGGCTCGGAATTGCGCTGGCGGAACATCTGGCGGGGGTCGGGCATGAGGTGAAACTCCTGCTCGGGCCGACGCCACTGTTGCCGAACGATTCGCGGGTCGAGGTAGCCCGGTTCCGAACCACCGCCGATTTGCAAGGGCTGCTGTCCGAGAACTTCCCAAACACAGATGTCCTCATCATGGCCGCGGCTGTGGCGGACTATCGCCCCCGCCCGGCACCGCCGGAGGCGGATGGGAAGGTGCGCCGCCAGAAGGAGGGAATGACCCTCCACCTTGACCCCACGCCGGACCTGCTCTCTGAGTGTGCCGGAAGGCGGCTGCCGGGCCAGATTCTGGTCGGTTTCGCCCTTGAACCCCGGAGCCGGATGCTCGAATCCGCGCGGGCGAAACTGCACCGTAAGGGGGTGGATCTCATCGTGGCGAACCCACTCGAAACGATGGATTCGGGGGCGATTGAAGCGGTGATCGTTTCGCGCTTCGGAACCGAAGCCGCCACGCCGGGCCCGATCAGCAAGGAGGCCTTCCCGGCATTCCTGCTGGCACAGATTGCTCTTGCTCGCGCGGGGAGTTGACGCCCTCACTCCGCATCGCACCGCCCACCGACGACCGTGGTAACGGGACGCGAGCGCCTCTGCAAAAAACAAAACCGCCCCGAGGTGTGAGCCCCGGGGCGGTGTCTTGGTATCAGGATCGTTGTTCACCCTTTAGCTGTCAGACAGACCGGGGCGAACGTCTGCTTCTCGATTCAGCAACCCTCAAAGAAGGCCGTGATGAACTCGTCGAGATCGCCGGGCTCAACGAACCCGTCGCCGTTGAAGTCACACAGGGCGTTCTCGGCGGGATCTGTGCTGAAGAAGTTGGTGATGAACTCGTCCAGATCGCCGGGCTCAACGAACCCGTCGCCGTTGAAGTCGACGTTGCAGCCGGGGGGCGTGGGCACGGTGGGGACCACCATGCCACCCGCCACGGCGGTGGTCGGGAGGTCTGGGCCCGCGCTCTTGAAGAGGCCGATCACCGCGTCGCCCGTGGTCGGGGCGGCGTCAGTATCGAACCAGAAGTTGTACATCGTGCTCCAGCGGATGGCGTTGGAGTTCGCGCCCTGGGCCGGGGGAGCGAAAACGAGCGTGTTGCCCACCCGCGTTGCCGTCCACGCGGCGTTGCTGAAGGGCTCGCCCGAGTGCGACATTGGGTGGCGGAAGCCGACATTGCTCAGCGTGGCGCTGGCGGGCAGCGGGATCGTGAAGGAGCCGCCCGAGCGATCGGAGTTGAGGTTTGCAACCGCGTACTCATACCGCGTCACGCCGCCGTTGGTGATGGCCTTGCCAGCGACCCAGAAGCGGGCCCGGATGAAGTGGGCGGGGTCGCCGTCCGAATGGGCCTCGTTGTGATCAGCCGCGACGATCGTCACGGAGGGGTCGTTGTCCTTCCAGGCATGGATGCCGGGCTTCCCGCGCTGGGGCGTATCGAGGAGCGCGGGGGTTCCCGTGCCGTTGTTGATGTTGATCCGCTGGTACGTAGCGTTGTTGAGGCCGAGGAGCGCGACCGTCGCCGAGGGGGCGAGGAACCGGGCGTCATCCTTGGCCACATAGTGGGCATCGACAAAGTAGAGCGCGCCTTCGTTGGCTCCGCCCGCGCCGGTGCCGGTCACGTCCGCGGTCGGAACCTGCAGCCGCATGCCGGTGGTCGAGCCGCTGACACCCTCGGTGCCGCTTCCAGTGCCATGGGGCAAGGGGAAGAATCCGTTCGCGGCGTTCACCTCCGAGCGCGGCCCAAGGTTGCCCTGGCCGCCGTTGAGACCCGAGCCATAGATGTCGGTGCAGTTGATGCCGAGCTGGTCACCACCATCGGGCGGGGTCGTGCACGTGCCGCAGTACGAGACGGTGGAGTTGAGCGAAGCAAAGCCGTGCTTGAGCCACGACTGGCCGAGCTGTTCGATGCGGCCGCCCTTGAGGCGGAACATGTTCTGAGCGATGACTGGGTGACGCTCGGCCCGGTCGCCGGTGTCGTACCAGTCGATCGGGGTATCACCGACGTTGCAGGACTCGGTGCCGACGGCATAGGCCGTCAAGGTGCCGCCGGTGTTGGTGCCATAGCGACCGACATCAATGATTCGACCGGTGGTCACATCCGGGCCTGCGGTCGGGGGGGGCGGGGGCTCGTTGAGCGTCAGCGCGAGCGTGAATGTGCCGGTGGCGGAGCCAAAGCCAGCCACCCGGATCCGAACGACCTCCCCCGCGGCAACGGTCTTGCTGAGGGTGGAGGTGTTGTTGGCACACCCGCCAGCGTCGTCATTGCAAGCCGAGCTCGCCGAGCCGCACGCGCCGTGCATGGAGACGACAGTGTCGAAGCTGGCGGCGTTGCAGGTCGAGGCGACGAGCTGGCCAGCCGCGGGCATGGTGGCAACGTACCAGACGTCACTGGTGCCGCTCCCACCGCACGCAGCCGCGCCATCGGTCGCAGCGCCCACGGTGGTACCCGCGGCGTTCGTCGTCGAGCCGACACCGGCGAGGGTCATGGTGGTGGCGTTCGCGCACAAGTCATTGGCGGGGCCAGCCCCCGTCGGCGCGAACGATGTGGTGAGCGTGTAGTTGCCGACTGCGCCGTTGAATCCCGCGAGGCGGACCCAGACCTGCTGACCAGCGGTCATCACTCTCGTGACTCGCGAATGCGTTCCGTTGCAGGCGTCGTCGCTGCAGGTGAGCTGCGTCGAGCCCCCCACAGAAGGGCACGCTGTGCGCATCGAGAGCACGGTGTCAAAGTTCGTCGTGCCGCCGCAGGTTTCGATCGTGACCGTGCCGGCGCTCGGCGCCGTGTAGGTCCACCAGACATCGCGGGAGGAGGTTGCGCATGACGCGGTGCCCTCGGAGCCCGTCACGGTGCCTGCGGTGGAACCCGTGATGGCCCCGACACTCAGCGGCGTTGCGCCGGAGCAGAGGTCGGACTGAGCCATCGCCGTTCCTGCTGCTGCGAAGAGCGCAAGGACAGCACCGACCCCAACGTTCGCATTTCTCATCGGAAGCAACCTCCAGAACCCGCGAGTTACCGGGCGGGCGACTCAGGAGCGAGAATGCTCCCGGCCCAATCACCCACCGCACTGGAAGTGTACATGATGAAATCGGTCTGAACCACCGAACCGAGACCGACAAAGCCGGTCAATTCAGCGCTTGAGGCCCTTTTCAACAGCATCCGCGATGTCCCGATGCAGCCCGCATTCGCGGGCTTTGACGAGTTGCCGCCGGGCCGCGTCCAGCCGACCCTCGCCCTGCATCAGCACCGCCACCGTCAGCCATGCAGACCCCGTGCGAACGTCGTTGGCATGCGTCACGGTCGATGTCACCAGCGTGCGGAGCGCACTCTCACCACCGGCAAGGGCATCCGCCCGCAGACCATCGGCCGCGAGGGCCTCGGCGTCGCGGTCGTAGGCAAGCGCCATCATGGCCACACCCTGCGGAATCTGCCGGTTCGCGAGGAGCGCGAGGGCATAGGCCCGAATCGCCTTCACGTCGTTCTCGTGGACGCCAAGGTGCTCCTTGAACGCCTCGATCGCCTCGGACGCAAGGCCCGACTGGAGCAGGAGCGCTGCCCGCTCCGCGGCCGTTGCCGGCGGCGCTGGGGGCAACGGTTGGCCAGGCCCGCCTACTCCCGGGGCACCGCTGCCGACGAAGGGATCGATGTACGCAGGATCAACCCGTGACTCATAGCCCACAACCAATCCGCGGTAGGGATAGGAATACCAGTATGGCGAGTACCAGCCAAACCCGGGACGGTGGACAAGGTGCTGGCCGCAGATGCTGGCCGAGCAGATGATCGAATGGGCCTGCCCGAAGCGGTCAAAGTAAAACGGATTGCTGCCGACCGTGAAGCCGAGGCGGAAGCTCTCCCCCTCGATCCTTCCCGCCGCGGCGAACCCCCCACTCTGAACAAGCAGCACATCGCGCTCGGATGACCCTGCCTCATACGGCGATGCGAGGAGGGCAGGAACACCCTGCGGCGTGGTGCCGGTGTTGGGGAGCGCGAAGGTGACGCCGCGGGGTGTGGTGTGACCGGTGGGAAGGACCGCCGGGGTCCCTTGCGGCGCATTGAAGGAGTTCGGGAGCACCGCGGGCGTTCCCATGTGCGTCTGATACCCCGGGGGGTATTGGACAACGGGCGCTTGTGACGGAGCGGGGGCAGGCATGGGCGCACCGGGCTTCTGAGCCGCAGGCGCGGGCCTTGCCGGAGCCGGCGCGGGGTTCATGAACTGCCGCCGCGGCAGGTGCATCGACGGCATAGGCCGCGGCTGCGACTGTGTCGGTTGGGGTTGCTGCGCCTGCCCGCCAGCAACGGCGGTGAGCGCAAAGGCGAGAACGAGGCCGGTGTGGGTGGTTGCGGGCATTGGCGTTTCCGATGAAAGCCCACGAGAAGGACCAAAACATCATACGACAAAACTGGCCAGTGGGTTGAGCCGGTCTCTGGAACCCTCTGCCGGTTGACCAAAAAAACAGCCGGAGGGCACAAGGCCCTCCGGCTGCATGGATATCAGGTCGTAGGTTGATCGCCGGAGGGCGATCGATCAGCGACGACGACGCAGACCGACGAGGCCGGCCAGACCCATGAGGGCCGCGGCGCCGGGGGTCGGAACGACGACCGTGAAGCAGGTGCCCGCCGTGAGGGTCAGGTTCACGAGCGAGGGCTCGCCGAGGTTGTTGCCGCCGTTGATCCCGCCGAGGAGTTGGTTGCTGACGAAGTCATGCCCGCCGCCGTTGATAAACGCACGGATGCAGAACTCGGTCCCGGGAGCGCCGATGGCCGACAGGGGGATGGCGAACTCCATGCCGGTGTCAACATCGGAGGGAGCGCCGCCGATGAAGGCCCCGCCGCCCGAATCCACGCCGAAGATGTTCGAGTTGTCGATGCCGGCCTGGATGCCGAAGGGGTTGTTGCCGCCGTTGAGGGGGTTGGCCCCGTTGCCGTCGTTGCCGCCGACGAAGTAACCGGCCCCGCCGCCGCCGGTCGCGAGCTCGGCGTAGTTCAGGAAGTAGCCGTACTGGCCGCCGCCGACATTGCCACCGGTGCTGCTGAGCCAGAAGTCGGGCGAGAACCCAGCGTCAAACTGCAGGCCGGCCATGCGGTTCAGGCCGTTGAAGTCGACGTTCGGGTTGTCGCCACGAAGAACGTTCTGGCCGCCGGCCCGGCTGTCGATGAAGATCTCGAGCTTGTTGAAGTTGGCTTCGAGGTTCCCAGCGAAGAAGAGATACAGCACGCCGCCCTCAACCCGGGCGTAACCCGCGTCGAGTTCGGAGCCGTTGGCGAAGCGCGAGTCGCCGCTGTTTGAATCACCGAACTGCGTCTGCGTGTTCTGCACGACGAGCGGACCGCCGTAGGCAAGGTCGCGCGAGCCGTCGATCACGGGGGTAGCGAGCGCGGTACCAGCGAGCGCCGCGACAGCAAGAACGGACACCATGGACTTCATGTCAATCTCCTCTTCGGTCGCGGCGTTGGCGCGACCACTTCTCTCGATCCTCTCGGCCAGCGTACCCGCAGACCGCGCAGCTGAAAACACATGCTGCGAGGTTCAAGATATCGGGGAACCTCCTGATTGCAAGCCCTTTCTCCTCAATATCCGGGCAAAATCGCAGGTTTGAACCGCGCTCTTAAGTGCGAAATCGCCCATCTTGCCATCGATCGGGCGACGACAAGAAGTCCACTTGTTTTAGTTACGAACACATACCAACTATTGCCCCAATCACTCGCCCTGTGGCACGATCGGCGCACCTTCATGCGGCGGGCTGGGAGGGGCACCAAGGTACTCAAGGGCCCGCTCCATGACGCGCCGAACCACCGGACCGGCGACCCGCGCCCCGTAGTGCTCCCGCGCTCGAACCTTCGAGGGACCGGGGTCATCGATCACCACAATGACGACAAGCTGCGGATCGGCGAAGGGCCCGGCGGCGATGAAACTGCTGTTGTATTGGCCGTTGAAGTAGCCATCGGAACCCTTGGGACGCTTCTTGCCCTTGGGGGGCGGGCCGAGGGGGATTTCAGCGGTACCTGATTTGCCAAACAGTTCGTACTTCCAGCCCTTCTCGGGGGGCACCCCAGGGGGTGGGTTGGCGAGTTTCTGATCAAGGTTGTGGGTCACCCCGCGGAGCGTGAAGCGCGTGAGTTCCGCCGTCTTGGCGGGGAGTACACGCTTGGTCACGACTTCCTGCCCCTCGCCCGCGGAGGCCTGGAGCTTGACAATCGGAAGCGTGCCGGCGAGATCGCCGGTGCGCGCGATCGACGCGAACGCCCGGACCATCTGGATCGGAGTCACCGCGATCTCGTGCCCCATCGCCACCGAGGTGTGGGTGTAGACACTCCAGTTCTTGCTGGTCGTGACGATGCCGGGCGACTCGCCCGGGAGGCCCGTTCCGGGTCGGGTGCCGAAGCCAAACTTGAGAACAGCATCGCGCATCTCTGTGGGCGAAAGTCGCTGCGTGCCCTTGGCCATGCCGATGTTCGAGGAGTTGATCAGCACATGCGACCAGTCCTGGCTGTCCTTGCGGACAACATCGCTGATGGCGCGGCCGTAACTCGTGGTCCAGCGCCCGCCTTCGGTATCGAAAATCTCCTCCGGCCGGGCCAGCCGGCGCTCGGTGACGGCCGCCCACATGAAGGGCTTGAAGGTCGAGCCCGGTTCGTAGACATCTTCCACGCAGCGATTGCGCGCAAGCAAGGGTGACCGTTCGGATTTCTCGTCACGCCGAATGGTGCGGTAGCGCGGCCCGCTGACCTGGTTGTCCTTGGGGATGATGCGGACCCAGTCATACTCGATGAGGTCGCGACGGTCACGAACAAGGTCCACCATGGCGAGAATCTCGCCCGTGCGCGGATCGGCCATGACCAAGCGGCCGCCCGCGGCATCGGCATCGAGCACGCCGCGGTCGAGTTCTTCCACGCAGATCCGCTGGAGTTCAAGGTCAACCGAGAGCCGGACATCCTCGCCGCGCTGCGGGGGTGTGTATCCGCCGGGCTCGATGTACAACGGCCGCCCTTTGTGGTCGCGGACGTACTCGAGTTTGCCGCCCTTGGGCTTGAGGGCTTTCTCAAGCACCATCTCGGCCCCCATGAGCCCGGTGTTGTCGATTCCCACTTTGCCGAGAAGCGAGGCGACAAAGTCCTCCGCCGCCACTTCGCGAACACTGCGGGCCTCGAGGTTCACACCCGGGAGATTGAGGCGCCGGACCGCATCGGCCTGCGCATCGGTCAGGATGCCGCCGAGCGAGATATAGCGCACGAGCCCGGCGTCGGCCCGGGCGGGTTCAGCATCGGCGTTCAGCCGTTCGCGGATTTCCCCCATGGCCTCAGCGAACGATGGCTTGCTGACCTTCATCGAGACGGCGACTGCGGGACGGCCGGACTCGGCCCGGCGTCGTTCGTTCTCGACCATCTTGTCGACGATGCGTGGCCCGATGAGCGCGGGCTCAATCCCCATTGCGTCGGCGAGGGTGAGGATGGCGGCATCGGGGGGCGAGGGGAAGCCCGCGGGATCGACAAAGACCCGCTGGCCGAATCGCGTGGAGGCGATGATCCGCCCGCGCCGGTCGAGAATCTCCCCCCGGCGGGCGGGCTCAGACTCGACGCTGACGCGCTCGCCTGTGTGGGCGAGCAACGGCGCCGGGGGCGCGGCCTGAAGCTGCACCACTCGGGCAAACATCCCGAGCAGGACAACGGCAAGCCCGGCGAGGATCCAGCGTGCCGCGCGGTCGATCCTTACCGCGGCGGGATTTGACGGGAGCACGGTTGGCGGGGTGGACATGCCGGTCTCGTTGATGGCTGACAGGGGCGCAGGGGTGGGTCCGCCATGAACGCGGGCCGGAGAGATTCACCGGTTGATCGGGCCCGCCGCGGAAGATCGCGGCTTACGCGCGGAGGGCGACTCCCCCGGCCGTGCCACAATCTCAAGTCGCGGGGGCGAGGCGGCGGGAAGGTCCTTGGATCCGTCGTTGACGCCGATCGAGACGAGTGGCCCCAGTATGCGGGCCATTTCGGCAACACGGTCGGGCGTTACAAACTCGGCAATCTCGGAACGAAGCCGGAAGAGATCGCGATCGTGCTCGTTCAGACGGCGCTGGACCTGGGCGAGGTCGTGCAGCGTCTGGAGGCGCAACTGGCGATAGCCAAGGAGCCCGCAGGCGGTGGCACCGATTCCAAGGATGAGGAAGCAGACTTTGCCGAGCATCCGTGCGGGTCCGGGTCGAAGGCGGGCAATGACCACTCAGCGCGGCGGGAGCTTGAGTTCGGCACCGATGCGCAGTGTCCGGGGATCGACACCGGGGTTGAGCTTGGCGATGTCCGGCCAGCGCGTCTTGTTGCCAAGGGCTTTCTCTGCGATCTTCACGCCTGTGTCGCCATCGACGACGCGATAGACGCGCGTCGTGACTTTGGTGACGACCGAGTCGTCCTCAGCCGGAAGGGGGCTGGTCCTGGGCTCCTGCACCTGCGCACCCGACGGAGCAAGGACCGCCTCGCCCATCAAGACGTCCTTGGGAGGGAGCTTGAGCATGGTGCGGAGGCGCAGCCCGGTGAGCTTGCCATCGAGCACCTCTTCATTCCACGCGGCGAGCTTGGGATAGAGATTGCCGTCGTTGTAGTGCTTCTTGCAGATGGAATAGAGCGTGTCGCCCTGAGCGAGCGAGTAACTCTTCTCAGTGCCTTTGCTGACTTTCAGGTTCTTGGGGTTCCAGACCGAAGGGTCAAGCTCGTCTTTGGCTGCGGGCTGGACGTAAACGAGGGGGTCGTTCTCATCTGGCCGCGTGAACTTCACTTTGACCAAGGGGCCATCCTCGGCACGACGCTCATCCGGCAACTCCGGCTCGCGTTCCGGCGGGAGCTGGGTCAACTCCGGCTCGCGGATGGTGCCGATCCCCGGGGGAGGGACCTGGGTGATATCCGTGGGGAGCGCGCTGCCGCGCCGGGCCCGGGAGAAGTGGTCGCTGATCAGGATGCCCGCGACCATGAGGATCGCGAAGCCCAGGAGCAAACCGAGTTTGTGTTGGCGTTCCACGGTGACTTCCCTGAGGTGGCCCAGGAGCGACACGGCTGTTCCCCGTCCGTAGGGAGCCGCGTACGTCCGGGTGAGGATATCGGCACTCTGCTCGATTGGCGATTGAATGTTTCAGCAGACTTTCGCGTCGCCACCGTAAGGGGTGGCGCGTGCATGATCTTGCGCGTTCTTGGGCGCAAGCGAACAACCGAGGGCGAAAGGCGTTAGGATGGTGCGATGATCCTCGCGTGCGCGGCCCTGACGCTCCTTGCCTTTGTGGTGTCGCTCCCCGGCGTGGCGCTGGCGCGCGGGCTTGGGCGACGGATGGGCCGGATGGACGGTGCGGGCGTTGCCGGTCAGGTGAAGGCCCCGGCGCGATCTGTCCCGAACACCGGGGGAGTCGGCATCTTTCTCGGTGTGACGCTGCCGGTTCTCGGCGGCTTGCTCTGCGCCCGGGAGCCCTTCTCCGACTGGGCGATCGCCTGGTTCCCGGCCCTAAAGGCGCATCTGCCGGGCATCCGGGCCGAGACGACCACCGCCTTGGTCTTCCTCACCGCCCTCGCGCTCGTCCATGTTCTCGGGGTGATCGACGACCGGCGGCCTCTCGGACCGTGGTTGAAACTCGTCCTGATGCTGGGCACCGCAGCGGGACTCGTGCTGGCAACCGATTCGCGGCTGATGACGATGCTCGATGGTCCGGCGGGAGGGGCGTGGCTCTCGGTGATCGTCACGGTCCTCTGGCTCGTCGTCGTCATGAACGCCCTGAACTTCATGGACAACATGGACGGGCTTTCGGCTGGGGTGGCGGCGATAGCTGCGGGGTGCTTTTTAGCCGCGACGCTCCAGCAAGGACAGTGGTTCGTCAGCGCGGCGCTGGCGGTGGTGCTCGGCTCGGCACTGGGATTCCTTGTCTTCAACTTCCCCCGCCATGCGCAGGGCGGCGCGACGGTCTTCATGGGCGACGGCGGGTCGCTCGTGCTCGGGCTCGCCCTCGGTTTCCTGACCGTGCGGACCACCTATGTGGGGAGCGGCCCGGGGTTTGAACCCGGGGCGTGGTACGGGGTGCTGATGCCGTTGGTTGTGCTCGCAGTTCCGCTCTATGACCTTTGCAGCGTGGTGGTGATTCGTGTATCGCAGGGGCGCTCGCCACTTGTGGGAGACCTTCAGCACCTTTCTCACCGGCTGGTGGCCCGCGGGCTGAGCCGTCGTGACGCGGTGATCCTGATCTATGTGCTGACAGGGCTGACGGCGATCGGCTCCATCACGCTCCCCAGCATGCGCCCCTGGCAGGCGATCCTGCTGGGCGTGCAGACGGCCCTGGTGCTGCTGGCCCTTGCGCTCTTTGAGGGACGGGCCCAACGACACGCCCGAACAGCGACGGCGGACCGGCCCGACGCCGGAGACGGTGCATGACCACCGGTGAGCCAAGAGTCTCTCGCCTCGGGGAGGTCAGCGTTTTGCTGATACTCATTCCCGCGCTCGTTCGCGCGATGTCGATGGTCTCGCCCTTGCCGTGGTGGGACCTTGATCCTCTGATCCTGCCCTCCCCCGCGGTGGGACTGACGCCCGCGCTGGCCTTCGCGGCGGATGCGGTCGTGCTGCTTGGGTGTGGGCTTGGGTTGATCGCGACCCGCCGGCTCCGCGCCGGGCGGGCGTGGTGGACGGTGGTCATGCTCGCGCTCCTTGGCTGCGGCGGCGTGGCCTATCACGGCTGGATCAGCGGGATGAACACGCTCGGGCATCAGCGCATCGGGGCCGCGTGGGGAGCCGCGCTGCTCGGCGGTGTGGTGCTGTGGCGGCTCTGTGGGGTTCCCCGCCTACGCGTGATCGCTGTCGCCACCCTGCTGGCGCTGGCCGCACCGCTCCTGGTCAAGGGCCTCTCGCAGGTGACGGTCGAGCATGCCCAGACGCTCGCGGAGTTCCGCGCGAACAAGGAGGCAACCCTCGCCGCCATGGGCTGGTCGCCGGATTCGACCATGGCCAAGGGATACGAGCGCCGCATCTCGCAGGTGGAGGCGACCGGGTGGTTCGGGCTGAGCAACGTGTACGCCTCTTTCGCTGCGGGAATGCTCGCGGGCTTCGTGGGACTGTGGTGGGCGGGGCGGCGGGCAGGACAGATCTCCGGTGATGGCGCGCCAACGGGCTCGAGATCGATCATGCTCCCGGCACTCATGGCCGTGGGCTGCGCCGGTGCGGTGGCCATGGCAGGGTCCAAAGGCGGGGTCGCCGCGGCGTGCGCTGGCGCAGTGGCCCTCTGGCTGACCATGCGACGCGAGCGGATGGGCGGGGGCGGCTGGCTGGGACGCTGCGCGGGGGCCGTACCGATCGCGATGTGCGGGGTGGCGCTCCTTGTCGTGGTGGTGCGCGGTGCGCTGGGCGAGCGGTCGGGCGAACTCTCGATCCTCTTCCGCTGGTTCTATATGCAGGCGGCGGTCAGGATCATGGGGTCGCAGCCCGTCTTCGGCACGGGCCCGGACGGGTTTCGGGACGCCTACTTGCTGACGAAGAACCCCCTGAGTCCTGAGGAAGTCTCGAGCCCTCACTCGGTGCTTTTTGACTGGGGAGCGTGTCTGGGCCTCTTCGGCGTGGCGTGGGGACTGGGGCTCGTCATCTGGCTCGCGGCGGTCGGCCGAGGAACGAACAGCCGCGGTGACTGCGGCCCCACCGAACCCGTCTCCGGCCGGTTGGCGGCACTCGGGCCGTTGGCGGCATCAGTGATCGCTCTGGCACTGCAGCAGGCGGACCTCTCCCCCACCGAAGCGCTCGTCAGGGTGCTGGCACTCGCGGCGTTCTGCGCGCTGGCGGCAGGGTTATCGCGCCTCGCCGGGGGGATGCCACCCTCGTTGCTGCGGGTTGGTCCGGTGGCCTGCGCCGCCGCGATTGCGGCACACGCACAGATCGAAATGTCGGCAACGTGGGAACAGTCGTGCGGGATCTTCTTTGCCTTACTCGGGGCGGCGTCGCCGGGCGGGCCAGCGGCCTCCCATGCTGCTCAGGAACGCGGACCGTCAAGGGGCCGGCGGGGCCTCACGCTTGGGTTCCTTTGCGTGGCGGGAGCGCTGGCGCTCGGATGGTTCGGCGTGCGACCGGCGTGGCGCTGGGAGACCACGCTCCATCAGTCAGCGGAGATCCTCGCCCCCGTGAGCGAACTGCGCGAACGGCTCGACCGACTCGCCCTCCCCGGCGCACGGGCCACACGAGAAGAGGCCACCTCGATCGCGCGGGCCCTGAGCGAGGCGCTCGGCCGGCCCGTCGAAGCGACCCCTGATGACGTGAGCCGCGGCTTTCAGGAGTTCGCGGCCATGCGCCTCTCATGGGCAGCCCAGACGCTTGCGGGAACACTCGACGCCCGGAACGGGGCCGAATGGCGGGTTGAGCGTGAATCAGCCCGCCTGCTCGGACAGGCGGCCCTGCTCTGGCCGGAGTCTGGCGCTGCGGACCGGCTGACAACACGCCTCCGCGCCCTGCGCGAGCGGTCGCCAACCCCGTGGGAATCCTCGCTCGCCGCGGCGTATGCGGGCGTGCTGGAGTCCTCCGCTCGCGCGACGATGGCGAGATCGGAGAGCGCATCCATCGGACTGGCAGAACAGGCCCTCGAGCGGCTCGAGATCGCGATGCGGCTCTCGCCCTTTGACGGCGGCCTGGCCTTGCGGCGGTACATGCTGCTGCGCGACTTTGCGCTCCCACGCGCAGCGCAGGGGGATGAGGGAGTAAGCGGCCACGAGCGGCGAAAGTTGCTGCTTTCCGCCGCGGAGAAGGCCCTTGAACTTGATGCACTTCTTCGACTGGACCCGCTGCGCCGGATGGACGAGAAGTCGCGGGCAAGGGTGGAACGAACGGTCCGGGAGCTTCGTCCATCAGAAGGCAACCCTCCCTGAACCCGCCCGCAGACCTGCGGCTAATCTTCCCGCCCCCATGCGCGAACTCCTCATGTACCTCCGTTCCGTCGCCGGCACCACCTCGCGCCGGTGCGCGATTGCCCTGACCGGCGCGGGGGTGATGGCCCTGCAAGGGTGTACGACGCCCCTCCAGCGGCGGAGCGAGGATGATCTTCGGAAGTCTCTGCTTGATTCGGTCGACCGCGAACTCCGCGAAGCCCGGCGGACCCCGCGCGAGATGGAACTGACCCGGACCGACCGGGTGAAGTCCCTCAAACTCAAGCCGGAGATCCTCAAGCAACTTGAGGGCGCATCGGGCATCGGCTCATACCCCAGCGCGGCCGAAGGGAGCGGGCCCCAGGGCATCGCGCTTGGACCGTCGCTCCTCGGGGGCGAGCAGCGGGCCGTGGCGGTGAACCTCCAGCGGGCGGTGATGACCGCGCTCGAGAACAACCTGAACGTGCAGTTCGCACGCGTGGGCCCGGCGATTGAGGAAGCCCGCCGCACCGCCGCCGAGGCGGCCTTTGACTGGACGTTCTTCAGCACGCTGCAATGGACCAATCAGGATCAGGAGAACGTCACCCAATCCAACGGTGTACCCAACAACATCCGCACCTTCGACGAGCGCCAGGACGTCCAGGGAAGCATCGGCTTGCGGCAACGAACGGTGACCGGGGGCCAGTTCACCGTCCAGCAGAACCTGACCTACACGGACCACACGACCCGCGGCGTGTTCTTCCGGCCCGACCCGTCCACCGAGGCCTCGCTGCTGCTGCAGTTTGATCAGCCGCTGCTGCGGAACTTCGGCTCGGACGTGGCCCTCGCGGAAATCTCCCTCGCCACCAACTCTGAACGCGACCGGATTCTTCAGCTCCGGGCCGAACTCAATCGAACGCTGACGGACACCGAGACTGCGTACTGGAACCTTGTTCGCGCGGCGGGTGAGCTGCAGATCCAGCGGAAACTCCTCGACCGGGGCGTGGATGTCCGCAACGAGATCGAGATCCGGCTGGGGGTGGATGCCAACGCGGCCCAGTTTGCCAACGCGGTGGCGGCGGTCGAGACCCGGCGCGCGGGCGTGATCCAGGCCGAGACAACGCTCCGCGAGTCGAGCGACCGGCTCAAGGAACTGATGAACGATCCCGAGCTCACGCTCGGTTCCGAGACGCTTCTCCTGCCTGTCGATCAGCCGCAGGATCTCCCGCTGACCTTCAACTTCGGCGACCTTGTGCTGACGGCGGTGCGCGAACGGCCCGAGATCCAGCGGGCCCTGCTCGGGATCGATGATTCGTCGATCCGGCTCCGGGTGGCCGAGAGCGGCCGGCTGCCACAGCTTGACATGCGGGCCCAGATGCGCTTCAACTCGCTCGCGTCGTCGTCGGAGACGGCCCTCTCCCGTCAGGCAGACGCGGAACTGGTTGATTACCTCATCGGGGCTGCGCTCGAAATGCCCCTGGGCAACCGCGGGGCGGAGGCAGGGGTGCGGCTGCGTTCGCTCGAGCGGATACAGGCCGTCATCACCTATCGCGACGTGATCCGGCGCATCGTCGCCGACATCAAGACCAATCTCCGGCAGGCCGCGACGGCCTTTGAACTCATCGAGCAGACCCACGCGGCCCGGCTGGCGGCGGCGGAGCAACTCCGGGCGCTCGAAGCACGGGAGAAAACGGTTCAGGCCAAGACCCCCGAGTTCCTTGACTTCAAGCTCCGCACGCAGGAAGACCTCTCGCAGCGTGAACGGCAGGAACTCGCGGCCATGACCGAGTACAACAACGCCATCGCGCGGGTGTATGCCGCCGCTGGCACGACTCTGCAGCGCAATCGCGTGAAGTTCGAGGTGCCCTCAACACTGCTCGAGCAGTCGCCTGGGCTCGGCCGCTGAGAGCGCATCGTCAACGGGCCCGTGGGTCGAAGGCCTTCCGCAGTGCTTCCCCCACGAAGTTCAGCGCGAGCAGGGTGCCGCAGAGCAGCAGGCAGGGGAAGACCAGCAGCCACCAATGGCTGCGGATGGGGTTGATCTGCTCAAGCCCATCCGCGGCAAGGTTGCCCCAACTTGGCAGGGGCGGGCGGACACCGATACCAAGAAACGACAGGAAACTCTCCTGCAGGATCGCCTGCGGGACGGTGAGAGTGGCATACACCACGATGACACCCGCAAGGTTGGGGAGGATGTGGCGTGCGAAGATCCGGGGGGCGGAGGTGCCCGCTGCCCGGGCTGCCTCGATGAAGGGGCGCTCTTTGAGCGAAAGCACCTGCCCGCGGACAACGCGGGCCATCGTGAGCCAACCCACCCCACCGATGGCCACGAACAACGTTGCGATGTCAAAGGCCGACCGGGCCCCGGCCGACAGCCGGCGCGGCTGAAGGTCCGGTTGCCCAAGCGCGCGGGAGAGCAGCGTGGCCCGGAGCACGGGGTCGGCATCGAGTCGCTCGAGAGCACCCGAGCGCGAGAGCCCCGGTTCCTGCTGGCGCAGTTCGGCGATCATCCACGCCGCTCGGGCGGATGAACGACTCACGTATTCATCGAGGGCCGCGCTGCTGGCGACGGCGAGGAGCACGACAAGCAGAACATACGGGAGCCCATACAGCACGTCCACGACGCGCATCATCAAGGCATCCACGCGCCCGCCGCACCAGGCCGCAAGGCCGCCATAGAGCGTGCCGATGGCGACGGCAATCGCCGCCGCGAGCAGGCCGATGAGGAGCGAGACCGCACCCCCGGCAAGGAGCCGGACCAGCAGGTCACGCCCGAGGAGATCCGTCCCGAGCCACGCATTCGGAGGAGTGGCAGTCGCCGCCGCCTCGGCAGCGCCCCCGGCCCACCACCAGGGCGGATCAAACGACCGATCACTCTGCTGGGCATCAAACCGGGGCGCGCCATCGGGCCCGGTGCCGAGCGTGTATGGAAGCGTGAGCGTGCATGCGAGTACCAGCACAACGAGAACGATCGCGCCCAAGAGCGCCGCCCGGGAGTCCCGGATGGCACCCCACACCGCACGGCCAAGGCCGTGGGGCGCCGCGCTCATGGCCGCTGCACCGGCGGAGGGAGAATGAACGTCCCTCGATCACGGTCCTTCACCACGCCGGGGAAGGGCAGAACCCGCCCGTGAGCCACGGCATAGATGCCGGGCGCCACAACCCCGCAGGCAAAGACCGACTCCGTAAGGTTCTGCAGAGCGTCCGAGCGCGTCATCTCAAAGGGGCGCATCGCGCCCGTGAGAATCACCGGCACAGGGGGGCTCGGCACCCCCGCCACCAGGCGCTCTCCCGTGACACAGAGCGTGTCGGTACCGTGGAGAATGACGACCCCATCAACCTCGCCAGGGCGCGACGATGAACCGACCGTGGCCCGGACCACATCCACGATCCGCGTTCGATCGTCCTCCGTCATCACCAGACTGTCCTTGCTCATCAGTTCAATGATGTTGATCGCCGTCCCCTCCAGCCGGAGCCGGCGGAGCATCCGCTGAACAATTGATCGACGGTTGGTCAACTGCCCGGACTGCTCGTCGTAGGTCTTCTCGATCGTCCCGCCGGTGGTGATGAGCGTGATTTGACGCATGAATCATGAACGGTAGACCGCGCCGGCCTTCCCCCGCGCTCCGCGCTCGAGGGGTGCGGGGGCCGGGCGGGGCGACAATGATCGGGACCCTGCGGAGCATGACGGTCAGATGAATCTCCCTGTCCTTCCCTCTCGACAAGCATCGCGCGAAGAGACCGCCCGGGCGGCCCTCGCGGGCGACCTGCGCCGGCTCTGCCGGGGCGAAGTTCGTTTCGACCAGCATGATCGCATGCTCTATTCGACCGATGCGTCGATGTATCAGGTGGAGCCGATCGGTGTCGTGACCCCGGCCGACACCGAGGATGCCCGGCGGGTGATCGAGTTCTGCGGGGCCCGTAGCGTGGCCGTGCTGCCGCGCGGGGGCGGGACCTCGCTCGCCGGTCAGTGCACCGCCGAGGCGGTCGTGATCGACCTGACCCCCCACTGCCGCGCCATCTGCTCAGTGAACGCCGACGCTGCCGAGTGCGAAGTCGAGGCGGGCCTCTCGATCGATGAACTGAACGCCGACCTCCAGCGCCGCCGCACCGGCCTCTTCTTCGCCCCCGACCCAGCCACGACAGCCCAGAGCTCAATCGGCGGGAACATCGGCAACAACGCCGCGGGCGCACGAAGCGTGCTCTATGGCCGCACCTCGGAGAACCTGTTCTCGGTCGATGCGGCGCTCATTACGGGTGAACGGCTCTGGCTCGGACCGGGCCCCGGCATAGGGGCAGGCGGCACGGCGCTTCGGCTATCGGAAGGGGTCGCGAGCGTCACGCGAGAGGTCGAGGGCCTGATCCGCGAACGATTCCCCAAGACGCTGCGCCAGAACGCTGGATACGGGCTCGACCGCATGCTGGCCCAACTCGACGCGGGCGCGACCCCGGCCACGCTCGACCTGGCGCAACTGCTCGCCGGCAGCGAAGGGACGCTGGCGCTGACCCTCGGTGCCCGGCTCCGGCTCCGCCCGCTGCCCCGGAGCAAGGGCTTGGCCCTGCTTGCGTTTCCGTCGGTCGATGCGGCGATCGAGGCGGTGGTGCCGATCCTCGCGACAGGCCCGAGCGCGATCGAACTGGTCGATGATGTCGTCATCACGGCCGCGCGGGGGAACCTCGAATGCTCCCCGTTTGTTGATGTCTTTCCGCGCCTGCCCGGCAGCAGGGGAGATCCCGCGGCGGTCCTCTACGTCGAATACCACCGCAGCGAGCCAGCAGAGGCCGTGGAGGAACGCTTCGACCGACTGCGCGCGACGGTGCCCGGCGCGCCGATGCGGGCCCTGACCGACCCGGCGATCATGGCCGATGCATGGAAACTGCGCAAGGCGGGCGAACCGCTGCTGCACGGCCTTCCCGGCCCGCGAAAGCCGCTCACCTTCATCGAGGACAATGCGGTCCCGCCGATTCACCTCGGGAGGTTCGTGCGCGAACTGCGGGCGGTGATCGAACGCGAGGGCACTCGGGCGGCGTTCTGGGCCCACGCCAGCGTGGGCGTGCTGCATGTCCGGCCCATGCTCAATCCGCATGATCCGGGCGACCTCTCGAAACTGCGACGGATCGCGACCGAGGCGGCCGAGATCGCGCGGGCGTGCGGCGGGGTCATGAGCGGCGAACATGGCGACGGGCGCGTCCGCGGGCCACTGCTCCCGAGGTTCTTCGGCGACGACCTCATCAAGGCCTTCGGCCGCGTGAAGGCGCTCTTTGATCCCAAGGGGCTTCTGAACCCCGGGAACATCGTGGAGCCGCTCCCCATCGCGAGCATCACCGAGCGCACGCGCATCCGGCCGCTCAGCGAGCGACCGATGGCTCACACCGAGCACCTCCGCACCTTCTTCGACTATGAGCGCGAGGAGGGTTTCGGACACGCCATCGAGCAGTGCAACGGTGCAGGCGTCTGCCGAAAGACCTCGGGCGGAACCATGTGCCCATCCTACCGCGCGACCCTCGATGAACGGCACGCCACCCGCGGCCGGGCCAACGCGCTCCGGCTGGCGATCACGGGGCAGATGGGCGAAGACCGGTGGCGCGACCCGGCAACCGAGGAGACCCTTGCGCTCTGCCTTTCCTGCAAGGCGTGCAAGAGCGAATGCCCGAGCAACGTGGACGTCGCCAAACTCAAGGCGGAGTACACGGCACAGGGATACCTCCGTGCCGGGGGTGTGCCGTTGAGGGCGCAGTTCATCGGCCGGGTCCGCCTGCTGAACACGCTCGGCTCCTTCACCCCCGCGCTCTCAAACGCCCTCGCCGCGTCGCCGCACTTTCGCAGGATCATCAACGCCGTCATGGGGATCCACCCGAGGCGTTCCCTGCCCCGGTTCTCAACATCGCTCACGCGGCGCACCCGGGAGTTCGCCGCAAGCGCTGACGCCCATGCTCCGAAGGTCGCGCTCTTTGGCGACTGTTTCACGACGGCGAACGAGAGCGATATCGGCGTCGCTGCGGGGCGACTGCTCGGGGCGTTCGGCTACCGGGTCATGCTGGCGAATGCTGGATGCTGCGGGCGATCGATGATCTCGGTGGGGATGCTGGCCGAGGCGACCGAGACGATCGACGCCACGCTTGAGCGGCTCCGCCCACTCATCGGTGACCCAACGGTCCGTGCCGTTGCGGTGGTGGAGCCCTCGTGCCTGAGCGCCATCAAGGACGACTGGCTCTCTTTGCGATGCCGAACCCCGCTGGCGCTGCGGAAGCGCCTCGCCGCCAAGGCCATGCTCGTCGAGGAGTTCCTTGATCGCGAGTGGGACCACCACCCCCTTCGCCCGATTTTCTCGATCAGCAGCGACCCGGTGCTGCTGCACGCCCACTGCCATCAGAAAGCGCTCTGGGGCGCCGAGTCCTCCGCGAGAATGCTGCGGCGGGCCTTCGGCGACCGGCTGCGCGTGCTGGAGACCGGCTGCTGCGGCATGGCAGGGTCGTTCGGATTCGCTCGAGAGAAGTTCGAACTTTCGATGGCGATCGGCGAGATGCCGGGGTCCGGCCTGCTCCCGCAGGTACGGAGCGCGCCGCCTGAGGCGGTCGTCTGCGCGCCCGGTACCTCATGCCGCCACCAGGTCCACGACGGATGCGCGGGGAGGGTGGCGCGCCACCCGGTCGAACTGCTGCTCGATGCGATCGTCCCCGCCCCGAACCCCTAAAGCAGTGAGACCTGCGCCAGCGCCTCGCTGAGCGTCGGCCGTGCGGCAAGGTCGAGTTCCAGCACGCTGGCGCGTTCGTGATCGGTGTTCAGGATCAGCACGTTCGGCTCGATCGCCATTGCGCCCGTTTCGGCCTTCTCATGCCCAAGGATGAAGAGCGCCACCCCCCACCGGGCCGCGAGGGTCGAAAGGTCCCGAGGTGTCTGCCCGCGCCCCCAGGTCATCAGATACGCCGAACCCGTCCGCGGCTCAAGATCCCCCTCGGTCAGCGAGCGCTCGAGCACGCCCGGATCAAAGCGGTCCATGGCGAGCGGGCCGGGGAGTGAATGGGCACAGAGCAAATCAGGCGCACCGGCGACTCCCGTCACACGCAACGCAAGGGGCATAGCCCGCACGAAATCCACGAGCGCATCGTTCACCGCCGGCGCATCGTCGCCAAAGACATACTCAAGCCCTTCGTTGAAGGCGCGAACGACATTCAAACCATCCTTGGTGATTCCCGCCCCCACCACCTGCGCGAGTTCATGGTTCGCCAGCAGCGGGTGGACATGCTCTGGGAAAGTCGCCTTCAACAGGGCCACCCGCGCGAGCGCGCGGTACGAGAAGTCCATCCCTTGAGAGAGGCGGTCAGAGTGAATGATCTCGTGCAGGGTCAGGTGGGCCGCTGGGATTGCGCCTGCGCTCGCGAGCCCTGCCCGCTCGGCCAGCCGCGCCAGGGCCACGGGGTTGTCATGAAGGTCGCCCGTGGCCAGAAGCCGACCGGGCGGGCGAATCACTTCCACCGCGCCCATGCGGCAGGCCGCACAACGGCAGGCCTCGGCACCACGCCGAAAAATCGCCTCCACCGTGTGGGGGCTCGAGAGGTCGAGATCCTCAAAGAGTGGAATCACCGCGACCTCTTTGCCAGTGGCTCACTTGGAAGCGCGACCGGGCGGCGGGTCGAGGTCCTTGGTGTCTTCGTCCGGCCGGAGTTCATCGTCGAGGTCATCGCCCGTCGGCATCTCCGGCAGTTTGCTCGAGCCCGCAGCACGGCTCCCCCACGAACCGCTCCCACCCGCGCGGCTGCCCCCTGCGCGGCTCCCCGCGCTCCCCTCCTGCACATTGCGGAAGTTGCCGCTCTTGCGCAGTTCGCTCTCGGCGATCAGCCGGGCCTTGATCAGGTTGAGGCGGTCGGCGACACTGTCCATGGATTCCGGCCGCATCGCCGGTTCCACTTCCACGCAGTCCATGATGAGTTTGCTGAACATCTCCGGCACGCGCCGGTTCAGTTCGCACACGGGCGTCGGCTTCTCCATCAAGGCATCGTCCACGCTGCCCACAAGAGAGGTCGATTTCGCCAGCGCCGTCGGAACAAACTTCCGCGTCAGCACCCAATACATCGTGGCGCCAAGGTTGTAGATGTCGGTCTTGGCCGTGATGGGGCGGCGGTGCACCTGCTCGGGCGCGATGTAGTCGGGCGTCCCCTGGATCCGCTTCTTCACCGTGTTCATCGTGCACGACTGACCAAGATCGACGATCTTGGCCGTCCCCTCGCCGTCCACGATCACGTTGTTGGGCTTCATGTCGGCGTGCACGAACCCCCGGGTGTGCATGTACGACATTGCCCGCGCGACCTGCTCGAAGACGTCCGCCGCGCCATCGAAAGTCTTGGGCGGCGCCTTCTCAAGAGAGATGCCGTCCACCAGTTCCATCACGAGAAAAATCTCGTGAGCGCTCGAGAGCAGGCCCTCTTTCTTCTTGATCATCCGCTCGATGCGGCGGATGCCACGGTGGTCAAGTTTGCTGGCGATCTGGTATTCGAGCTCGGCCTGATCAAGGAAGCGGTTGTCCTTGGCGTCCGGAGTCTTCTCGACGTGCTTGAGCGCCCAGATCTGCTTGGTCTTCGGATCCTGAACCAGATAAATGATCGACGCGGCCCCGCGGCCGAGCTCGCTCATTACCCGGTAACCCTCGACGGTGTCATTGGCTTTGTACGGTGTCAAGGCGACCGGATCCTCCATGAACAGGGCAGCGGTTGGTGTGTGGGATCTCCCGCCACCGCGGAGCCCGGCGACTTCACCACCCGGTGGGCCGATTCCCGCGCCGGAGTGTAGACAAGGCAACGACCGGGGCAGCCGGACCTTGCCCCCACGCTCTCGGAACCGAGTGTTTCGCGGAGTCCCTTGACAGGGTTGCAGGAAAGCTCAAGACGCCCAAGCGACAACCGGCCGCGCAAGGCAGCCAGGTCAACCGCGGACCGCCGCGGCACAGGGTTCAGTTGCCTTCAGCCAGCCGCTGGCGCAGCCAGGACTCATTGAACTGCCGGCCAGGATCCGTCGTGGGAGCCACAGCGCTGTGCAGCAGCACATGCTGGGGGTCCGCCGGGATATCAAGGTTCCGGCACAGGACCGAGATGAGCTGCGACAGGCGCGTCATCTGGGCCTTGCTGAAACCGTTCCGATCACCATTGCCGACGAGGCAGATGCTCACGGAATGCTGGTTGTACCAATCGCCCTTCCGGCCACCCGCATGGGCGCCGGGGTACTGGTTCAGCCAGCGGTAACCGACCTGCAAACCGCCGTCGTCCATGCCGCCCGATCCGTTGCCGATCACAAAGTGATGGCCAAGACCGTTGAGGCCAAGTTTCTTGTGGTCCGCGGCGATGGTCTCAGGGTTGCCCGAGGGGGCACCCGAGTGATGGATCACGATGGCCTTCCAACGTGCCTTGTCAATCGCCTTCGGCTTCGTGAAGATCGACTCAAGATCCGCCGACGACCCGCCGGATGCAAGCAGCGGAGGCACCGCCAGCCCATCGCTGCGACCGAGCGCGGGAGTATCGAGCATCAACAGCACGCCCCCCACCGCCGTCATCGAGCCGATGAGCGCGCCCCACACCATCTTGGCGCGAGTGGACAGACCGCCAGAACGGTGGCGACGGGAGTACGACTTGGAACGATTGCGACGCGCCATAGACCCGATCCGTGGGTGAAGAGGGCTCAAAGCAAGAGTATCGTGTAATCGGCAACTCCGCGTCTCGCGCTCGCCGAATCCCCGTTTTTCGTGCGAAAATCTGCGGTTATCAACGAGTCATCCGCAACGTCACCCGTCCATCAACCGCACCCGCATCCAAACACGATCCTATCGCCACGCTCTCACTCCTTCGGAGAGAGCCGCGCCCGCAAGTTGGGCTTCTGCCGCCCATACTCATCCTCCACATACTGCTGGGCATACTGATTGCGCAGCGCATCGTAACGGTCGTAGGGTGAACGCTCATCCTCCGGTGAGAGCAGCGGCCGCGCGCACCCGCCTCCGACCATCATCACCAGTGCCAAAGCGCTCAGACCGCCGGCAAGAAGGGGCGAGACACGAAGCATCCGCAGTCGGGGGGAGGACATGGTGCCACGAGTGTAGTGTCAGCGCCGGGCGATGATCGCTTCCCACAGTTTCTCGAGCACTTCATCGCCAGCGCCCGCAGGCAGGTCCATTGGGGCCTTGGCGTCACCAAGCATCTGTGCCAACAGCCCGACCAATCCAGCACGTTCGGCACCTTCCGCGCGCCGAGCGATGTTCCACAGAATCGGCGCATCTTCGGGCCGCGCAGTCTTCATGCACATTGCGAGCGCCATCTCGGGCGTGAGTTTCGATTTGCCGTCGATCGCCCCCTCAAGGCCACGAACCGCCGCGCCAAAGGCCGACTTCATCCCCACCTTGGAAACCGGCAGGCCCGGCCCCCGCTCCGGATCGATCTCGCACGAAAGCCCCGCCACCAAGCGCGTCTCGCTCCCAGCCGCGCGGACCACCGCGTGCCCGCTCTCGATCGACACCCCCTCGCGCCGGGCTTTCCCTGCCGCCATGCGCGAGACCGTGCCTTCCGCCGCGCCGCTCAGGTGAATCGTCGCACCGCCAATGCCCACCGCCACGGTCCGATCAGGCGCGGTACGCATGGTCGCCATCCCACCCTGCAGCAGAATCTCAACCGGCACAGAGCCCGCAGCACCTTCGCCGGGCTCCCCCAGCCGGGCCCGGGTCCCAGGTTCCATCGCGATGCTCACCCCCGAGGGGTGCTTGAATACGGCCGCCGTTTCCTCGACCGTCACCCACTGCCCGTCGCTTGCCAGCGGCTCTCTTTCGATCGACCGCGCCGACCGATCAACCTTCGCCCCCGCACTGGCGATCTCCCAGCTCGACTCGCTCGGCCCACGAACCGGCCGCACGACCTCAACCGGTGTTGGCCGCCCCGGTACCCCCGGACCCGCGCTGTTCCCGCCCCAGAACACCCACGCCCCGGCCATGAAACCGATGATGATCATCGCCACGCTGCCGCCACGCACAACCCCCCGGCGCCGTCGCGCCTGAAGCACTTCGGCGGCCGTCAGCCGCAACCGCGCAGCCGCGACCTCATGCATCATGCCCTCGGCCTCACGCTCGCTGCGCATGTCGTCGGCCATGTTCATCGACGCTCTCCCTCCCCCTGCCGCCGGGTCTGCTCATCGTTCAGCCGCTCGCGCAGCATCGTCATCCCGCGGCTGAGGTTCACCCGCACAGAGTCGTGCGTGAGCCCGGTCCGTGCCGCGATCTCCTCCCCCTTCATGCCCGCGATCACACGCATGGCGACGGTCTCGCGATAGGCCTCCGGAAGTGTGGACATGACCTCGACGATCTCCGCCGCTCGGTCCGCAATGGGTGCGCTCCGCGGCCGCGCCAGCCCGAGCGCACGCAGGAGCGCCCGCCGTAGCCCGCGCCCCGCCTGGCGGGCCTCGTTGCGGGCAATCGCCGCGAGCCAACCGCCAAACGCCTCCGGCTCCCGCAGGCGACCCATCGACTTCATGGCCGTCAGGAAGGTCTCCTGCGTCAGATCCTCCGCGTCGCGCGTCTGCCCGGAGGCAACGATGACGGCATGCACCATCGGTGCATATCGCCGGTAGAGTTCCGCGAACGCCTCCGCGTCGCCGCGCCCCGCCGCTTGCAGCAGGGCGTGCTCCGTCCCGATCGGTTCGTGGATCGCGCGCTCGGCCGCCTCCAGGGCTGCCCGCGCACCGACCGGGATGGGTTCGGGAGGAATCAACCGAGTGCATCAGACACGGATGCGCTTTGCTTCAGGACCATCACTGCCGAGCGGCCCGAAGGTCCTTCATCGCCTTCAGACGTTGCAGGACCGGCTCGCTGAACCGACCATAGGTCTGGAGGGTCTTCAGGAACGTGCTCGGACGGCCCGCCTCATGCTCGCGATAAGTCCCCTCAAGCTCGCCCTCACGCTCGGGTGTCAGAACATCCATCCGTCCCACGAACACCCGCTTCACTTCGCGCGGCGCGGGCGAGACATTCAGCGGCAGCAGCGTGTTGACCAACGACTCAGGCAGGATGTAGAGCACGCGCGTTCCCTGCTCGCCGAACCAGAGGTCCTTCCAGGTGTTCACCATCGCCCGCGCCTCAGGCGCAAAGAGCCCGGCCGCCGTCAGGTGCTTCTCCACCTCCCCGGTCACCTTGTCGAGCGTGGTCACCTCCGCCCCAAGGGCGAGCACTGACTTTCCCTTCGTCGGCCCCGCCGCACTGAACCGGACGCTCGACCCGGTGATATCGATGAGCATGACCGCACCCGTCGCGTCACTGCTGACGCTCTCAAACTCGAATCGGCCGCCGCCAAGCGCACGCAGTGTCGCCTGCGTCTCAAAGTCCCCTGCCCCTCGATAGAACAGGAACTTCTCGTGGTGCGGGCCGGTCGGTGTCGTCGCCGTCACGTTCAGCGATTCCGTTGCCCGGGCCGCGGCGTAGTGCGTCTTGCTCTTGATCTCGGGGGGCTGGTTGCTCTCGCCCGCCGGTGCCACCGTCAGCCCCTCCCAGCGCAGCGACGTGCCGGAAAAGAGCCGGTCCTCCAGCGGCTTCTGCGACCGTTGCGACGAGAACTCCGTCGCGGGCGGATAGATCTCCGTGATCTCTCCGTGCGGGAAGTCCACCCGCACGGAAACGCTCGCCGGTGCCGGAGCGTAAAAGTAGATCACCGGTGTCTCCATCCGGTGCAAGGCATAGACCGACTCCTTGACGAACGACGACGCGGCATGGGTGCCGCCCGGTCCGCGCACAAACGACGGCAGGTCATCGCCGATGGCGGTCCGGAACCGTCTCTTCACGCCATCCGATCCCTGGAAGTTCGTGAATGTCCCCCACTCGTGGACCACCAACCCGGGTGGTGTCGTGGCCGTCGGCGGGCTCGTGTCGCCCGCGTGCGCCGCCAAAGCGGCCGGAAGGAGAGATGCACACGCGAGGACGGTTCGGCGGATCATGACGGGCTCCTTGGGTTCGATCTACCCGCCGACGCCGCGGGCTCACCATCAAGATGCCGCCCGGCACCCGTTTGTGAACAGCCCCTTCAGGCCCGTACGCTCAACCTCCCCCCGGTGAGGAGCTGCATGCGTGTTCTCGGAATCGATCCCGGCCTGCGGCTCACTGGCTATGGGTGCCTCGAGACCCCTGCCCAAGGACGAAGCAGCGCCGTCGAAGCGCTGGTCGTGGAAGCCGGGGTAATTCGCCTTGATGTCAAGCGCTCCGTGGCCGATCGGCTCACCGAACTTGATCTTGATTTTCGCGCACTGCTCCAGCGAGTCCGACCGGACATCGTGGCGGTCGAGATGCTCTTCTCCCACTACAAACACCCCGCCACCGCCATCATCATGGGTCACGCGCGGGGGGTGCTGCTTCTGGCCACCCGCCAGTCCCGTTTGCCGCTTGTCGAACTCCGCCCCACCGAGGTCAAGAAATCCCTCACCGGCCACGGCCACGCCGACAAGAGCCAGATGCAGCGCACTATTCGGGCAGAGCTCCGTCTCGCCGTCGAGCCCAAGCCCCCCGACGTCGCCGATGCCCTCGCGATCGCCCTCTGCGCCCTCCGCCGCCGCAACGTCGATGACCTCCCCGACGATGCCGGAACCGCCTTCCTCCGTTCCCGCGCCTGATACCCTCGGCCCATGACCTTCGACCCCAACGCCGCGGCCGCGCCGGATTCTGGCATCTTCGGGCTCACGACCGGCTTTGACGATTCCGAGATCGTCCTTCTTCCCATCCCCTTCGATGCCACGACGTCGTACGGCAACGGCGCCCACCGTGGACCCGGAGCAGTGCTCGAGGCATCAAAGCAAGTCGATCTGCTCGACCACCACTTTGGCAACGTCTATGGGTGCGGCATCTTCATGGACAGCGCGCCCACCGGGCTCTTGCGGCTCGGCCGCGCTATGCGCAAACTCGCCGAGCCCATCATCGCCCGCGGCGGCGCGGGCCCACGCGACCGCGCCGCCATCCGCAAGATTAACGCCGCCGGCGACCGCGTGAATGCGGAGACCTACGCCTTCTTCAAGGCCGCCCTCGCCTCCGGCCGAACGCCGGGCCTCCTTGGCGGCGACCACTCGACCCCCTTCGGAGCCATCAAGGCGAGCGCCGAAGCCGCTTCGACGGAAGATCGCGCTGGGGGCCTTGGCATCCTGCACTTTGACGCTCACATGGACCTGCGCAACTCGTTCGAGGGCTTCGCATGGTCACACGCCTCGATCATGCACAACGTCATAAGCATGGTCCCGGAAGTCAAGAAACTCGTGCAGGTGGGCATCCGCGATTACGGCGAAGGGGAAGTCGAGTTCGCCCGAAGTCATGCGGATCGCGTGGACGTGCACTTTGACGCCGATATCGCCGAGGCACTCCTCGAGGGCTCACGCTTCGGCGCACTCTGCAAGGCCTGGATTCGCCCCCTCCCCAAGCAGGTTCACATCTCCTTTGATATTGACGCGCTCGACCCTTCGCTCTGCCCGCACACCGGCACACCCGTTCCCGGCGGCCTCTCCTTCAACCAGGCGGCCATCCTGCTGAACACGCTTGCCCGCTCAGGCCGGCGGGTCGTCAGTTTCGATCTGGTCGAGGTCTGCCCCGGCGGCACAACCCCGATCGACGCCGCCACAGGTGCCAGAGTGCTCTACAAACTCTGCGGCGCAGCGGCCGTCTCGAACGGTGCGGACTGACCCTCACTCAGCGGTACAGGAACTCGAGCACCCCTCCCAGCGCCCGACGGACCCGCTCCGGCGGGGTCTGTGTCGAGAATCGCCCAAGCCGGCCCGTGGTCGAGAGGTAGATCGGCCGCGACATCGCCAGCAGCCCGTCGCGACCCTTGGTCACACCCCAGCCGCTCTGCCCGAACCCTGCGATGCCCGAAGCCGGTGACGCCTGGGGGATCACCGAGTCATTGATCGTGACGTTGCTCACCGAGAGCCGCGGCGCAAGCGCGCGTGCCCGGGCCCGGCTCCGCGTATAGATCGATGCCGACAAGTGCTGCTCAACCCGCCCATGCACTTCGAGCGCGCGCTCGATGTTCGGCACAGGAATCACCGCCACCACCGGGCCAAAATGGTCCCCGGCGACCAAGGCCGCGTCCTCCGGGCAATCGACCACCGCCAGCGGTGTGAACTCGCGCCCCCGGTTGGGCTCACACACGCCGCTGGCGCTCCGCCCGCCCGCATCGAGCGCGGCCGCCGCGAGTCCATGACATCTTGCCGCCATCTCGGCGGACATCAGCCGCCGAGCCCGTGCCCCACCCGCCAGCGGGCGCAGCGCCGCCACGAAGGGCCCATACGCCTCGGGCTCAACCAGCACCCGACGCGGGGCCATGCACGTCTGGCCGCCGTTGATGGTGACGGCCGCGAAGATCGACCGTGCCGCGAGCACCGCATCCGCATCGCCCAGCACAAACGCGCTGTCGCGCCCGCTGAGTTCAAGTGTCGTCGGCAGCAACCGCTCCCCCGCGCGCCGCGCGATCATCCGCCCCACCGCCGTTGAACCCGTGAACGTCAGGTGATCGATCCCCTGCCGCTCGAGCAGTTCGGCGCCCGCCTCACGCGTGGCGGGCAGCACCGTAAGCACCCCCGGCGGGAGCCCCGCCTTCTCCGCGCTCGCAAGCAGCGCACCCTGCGTGCGCGGCGCGTTCTCTGAGGGCTTCACGATCACCCGGTTCCCCGCCACCACCGCGCTCAGCAGCTCACACCCCAGCAGTTGCACCGGATAGTTCCAAGTCGCGATGATGCCGACCGTCCCCAGCGGCGCACGGATCTCGCGCTGCCGGACCGCCCACATCACGAGCGGCAACCCCGAGAGCCGCCGTTCACCCAGCACCCTCCGCGCGTTCCGCTCGTGCCACCTGCACGATGCCAGCAGCGGAAGCAGGTCGCTCGTCAACCCCTCAAAGGGTGGCTTGCCGACCTCATCCTCCATCAGCCCACAGAGTTCATCGCGCTGCGACACCAGCTCGCTCCGCCACCGGCCCACCCACTCAAGGCGGCGCCGTAGCCCCGCGCTCGTCGGCTCAAACCACGCGCGCTCGCTGTTCATCGTTCGCTCCCAGAGCCGTGGTCCCCCGCCGCTCGCGCCAGCAACACATCCGCGCCGTAATCCTCCACCACCCGAAACGGCACCGGCAGCCGCCGCAGAATCTCCGCAAGGTTGATCTGCCCCTCGTAGATTTCCGTATCGCTGTATTCGGTGTACAACAGATCCGTCCGCGCAAGCGTGCGCGTCCCTCCCGCGATCATCCGGTCTTCCGCCCCTTGAACATCGGCCCAGATCAGATCGACATGCTCAACACCATGCTGGCCGCACAAGGCATCCAGCGTCACCACCGGCACCACCGCGCGCCCCTCGAATCGCACCCACGGCACCCGCTCGATGTGCCCCGTTGGGCGCTTGAGCGACGACGACTGCGTCCACGTCTGCCCCTTTCCCGGGCCCGGCGCCCCCATCGTCCCCGCCGGGGGCGTGCCGCTTGAAAGGTGCAGTTCCGCCTTCCCCTCGTGGTCGCCGATCGCCGCTTCCACCAACGTCGCGATGCGCTCAAACCCGCTCCGCTTCAGCTTATAGATGTTCCGCGGATCGGGCTCCACGGCGAGAATCCTCGCGCTCGGAAAGAGCCGCCGAAGCTCCAGCGTGTCCTGCCCAAGGTGCACGCCCAGTTCAAGAATTGTCGGCGCAGGCACCGCCCCGAGTCGCGCAATCAGATGTTCAAGCACGGCCGGCACAGGGAGAGCGTACGGAACCCAAGCCCGCCCGGTTCAATACCGCACCACCGCGTGGACATCCCCATGCGGGGCCAGTTTCGCTCGGCCCGGCAGAAACGTCAACTCGATCAGCACGGTGATCCCCACCACGACCGCATCGAGCGACCGCACAAGTTTGCAGCACGCCTCCATCGTTCCCCCCGTCGCCAGAAGGTCATCCACGAGCAGCACCCGCTGCCCCGGTGCGATGGCGTCGACGTGCATCTCCACCTTGTCCGTCCCGTACTCAAGGTCGTAGGAGGTGCTGATGGTCTTGTACGGCAGTTTCCCCGGCTTGCGGATCGGCACGAAGCCCGCGGAAAGTGCCTGGGCCAGCGCGGTGCCGAAGATAAAGCCGCGCGACTCTGTCCCGATCACGAGGTCAACATGCTTCCCTCGGTAGGGATTGGCCATCAACTCCACCGCCAGCGCCAACGCCCGTGGCTCGCGCAGTAGCGGCGTGAAATCCTTGAACCCGATCCCGGGCTTGGGAAAGTCAGGGATCTCCCGGATGAGCGAGCGAAGATGCGCGACAGGATCCATGCTCAAGCGTAGTGGCCCACGAACGAAGGGGAGCCGCGCAACGTACCATCCTCGAATGATGGTCATGCCCGCAGGACGGGCCGGGGTGCAGATTCATGAGCCAAGCCCAGCCGCGGACGATCGCCGAACTTCGCGCCTCGGGTTGGCGATCCCGCGGTGTAAAAGTCGAACTCAAGGAGAACCTCATCGCCGCCCTTCAGCGCGGGGATGACCTCTTTCCCGGCGTTCTCGGCTATGACGCAACCGTCATCCCCGAGATCATCAACGCCATCCTCGCCGGGCATGACATGCTCTTCCTCGGCGAGAAGGGACAGGCCAAAAGCCGCCTCATGCGCGGCCTCGCCAGATGGCTCGACCCCACCACGCCCTACCTCGACGTGCCCCCCGACTACCACGGCGGCTCACCCGTACACGAGGACCCCTTTGCCCCCATCACGGCCGCAGGGCGGGCTTTCGCCGCCGAACACGGCGACCGCGCACCGATCGCCCACTGGAAGCGCGAGGAGCGCTATGCCGAACGGTTGGCCCCGGGCACCAAGTTCGCCGACCTCATCGGCGAGATCGATCCCGCCCGACTCATGTCCGGCGTCAGCATGAGCGCCGAGCAGGCCCTGCACTTCGGGCTGATCCCGCGCATGCACCGCGGCATCTTCGCCATGAACGAACTCCCCGACCTCGATGACCTTGTGCAGGTCGGCCTCTTCAACATCCTTGAAGAGCGCGACGTGCAGATCCGCGGCTACCCCGTCTCCTTTGAGATCGATGTCTGCGTGCTCTTCTCCGCCAACCCCACCACCTACAACCGTTCCGGCAAAGTCATCCCCCAGCTCAAGGACCGCATCGGCTCGACCGTGCAGACCCACTACCCGCGCACCCGCGATCTCGGCATCGAGATCATGGAACGCGAGGCCCTCGCCGACGGGCTCGATCTTGGCGGCGACTTCCCCGTATTGGTCCCCCGCTTCATGAAGGAAGTCGCGGAACAGATGGCGATCACCGCCCGCACCAGCAAGTTCATCGACCAGCAATCGGGCGTCTCCGCCCGCTTCAGCATCGCCAACTACAAGACCATGGTCGCCTCCGCCCGCCACCGCGCCATCCGCCTCGGAGAACGACCCGCCGTCGCGCGGCTCAGCGACCTTGCCCACTTCCACGCCTCCGCCCTCGGCAAACTCGAACTCGACCTCATGGGCAGCCACCAGATGACCGAGCGCCAGACCCTCGACGCCGTCTTCGCGGAAGCCATCCGCACCGTCTTCACCGAGTACGTCACCCGGCACGGCCTCGAAGAGATCGGCCAGGTCTTCAGCAAGGGCGCCAAGATCGAAGTCGGCGACATGCTCCCAAGTGCCCACTATGAATCCATGGTGCGCCGCGTCCCGGGAATCTGGGAGAAGGCCTTTGAGGTCAACGCCGCCACCGACCCCGCCGTCCGCGCTTCCTGCATCGAGTTCGTCCTCGCCGGGCTCTGGGCCTCGGACAAAATCAGCCGCGGCGTGCGCAACGGTCGGCTGACCTATGACCCCTGAGCGAACCACGCGTGCCAACCCCGAAGACCACGAACGCGCAGAACGATGAAGGCGGGCCCTCCAAGACCCCGCCCGGGCTGATCCACACCTATCTCGCGTATGACCCGCGTCACTTCCCCTCCCCCACCGCCCCCGGGCCGGACCTCGCGTCCGCCGCCATGGAGCACATGCTCCGCTTTGGAAACACCCGAAACCTGACCCCGGAGGAACTCGCCCGGGCCGTGAAGCTTGACCCATCCATGTTCCCGGGGCTCGGGCCCGGGATCGACGCGCTCCGCGAAATGCTCGAAGCCCGCAAGCGAGCCATCCTCGCGAAGTATGAAACGCAGACCGCGCAGCGCCAGGCCAAGAAGGACTTCGACCACGCAGCCCGCGAGGTCCGCCCGGATGCCCGTCGCCGGGCCGACTTTCAGCAAGCGATCAAACACGAATCCATCGCGGAGCTCGAGAACCTCTGGTCGGCCGAACGCGATGAGCAGAGCCAGACAGCGCGGGCACTGCTGCGCACCATCACCACCCTCGGCATCCGCTATGAGGTTGAGGACCTCGCCGCCCGCTACGCCTTCTCCGGGCAGACGCCCTGCACGCCGGAGGAGGCCGTGGAGATCAAGCAGGAGCTTGAGGCGATCGATCGCCTCCTCAAGCAACTCGAGGAAGCGGCCCGAAACGCAACCATCGGCGTCATCGATCTTGACGAACTCCAGCAGTTCGCCGAAAGCGCGCAGATCGAGGAGCTCAACCGCCTGCAGCGCCAAATCGAGGACTACCTGCGCTCAGAGGCGGCCCGTCAGGGTGTGGAGGCGACCAACCGAGGGTTCGCGCTCTCCCCCGCGGCCTATCGCCTCTTCCAGAGCCGCGTGCTCGCTGAGATCTTCAGCGACCTTGAGGCCTCCCGCTCCGGCCGCCACACCGGCCTCGTCGTAGGTGAAGGCGCAGTCGAACTTCAGCGAACCCGGAACTACGCCTTCGGTGACCCGGCCGCCAATCTTGATGTGCCGCAATCGATCCTGAACGCCGCCGCCAGAGCCCCCGGCGCCCGCCCCACCACCGCCGATCTCGCTGTCCACCTCACCCGCAACAACCCCCGCTGCGCCACCGTTGTGCTTCTCGACATGTCGGGCTCCATGCGCCATGGCGGTCAGTATGTCAACGTCAAGCGCATGGGCCTCGCGCTCGATGGTCTCCTCCGGCGCGAGTACCCCGGCGATTTCCTGCGGTTCGTGGAGATCGCCACCTTCGCGCGACCGATCCCCGCGTCGGATCTCGCGACCCTCCTTCCCAAGCCCGTGAGCACCCACGGGCCGGTCGTCCGCCTCCGTGCGGATATGTCCGACCCGGACATGAACGAGGCGGCCGTCCCCCAGCATTTCACCAACATCCAGCGCGGCCTCCAGGTTGCCCGCCGGCTCCTTGCCGGGCAGGACACGCCGAATCGGCAGGTCATGCTCATCACCGACGGCCTCCCCACCGCTCACGTGGAGGGCCAATACCTCTACATGCTCTACCCCCCTGACCAGCGCACCGAGGAAGCCACCATGCGCGAGGCCCGGGCCGCCGCGCGCGAGCAGATCACCATCAACATCTTCCTCCTCCCAAGCTGGGCCCAGACCAGCGAGGATGTTCGCTTCGCGCAGACCATGGCAGAAGCCACCCGCGGCCGGGTCTTCTTCTCCGGCGGGTCAGACCTTGATCGGTTCGTCCTTTGGGATTATGTCTCGATGCGCCGCAGCATCATCGCCTGATCGGTCCGCACCCCGCCGCCCTTTCAGGCAATGTCCACGTTCAGGTCAATGCACGCAAGCCGGAGCCCGCCGCTCGGCCCCCGAGTGGCCAGCATGTACTGCTGCAGGTTCGACCCCGGGCACGCCGTGGGGTTGATCTCTTGATGCGTGCG
>JBQTIJ010000331.1:0-6862 GCA_052388255.1 Phycisphaerales bacterium | reverse complement strand
GAGAGTGAGGCGTGAGGTGAGGCCACGACGACGTCAAGCTCGGCGAGGAGGTCGTCCTTGTAGTCGAGTTCGCCGGTGGCGAGGATGTCCACCTCTGAGCCGGTGAGGAGGGTGATGCCGGGGACGTGGGTGCCTCGGATGGCACGGATGTGGTCGCGGAGCGCGGCGGGCTTCAGGCCCCCGGCGATGGCGCTCGATTGGGAATGGTCGGTGATGGCGAGGGTGTGGAACCCGCGATCGGCGTAGAGCTTGGCGAGGGCCTCGATACTCAGGCGGCCATCGCTCGCGGTGGTGTGAGCGTGGAGTTCAGCGCGGATCTCGCGGGGCTCGATGAGGCGAGGCGTCTCCTTGAGGGCGAGCTCGCCCCGATCTTCGCGGAGTTCCGGGGGCACGAAGGTGGTCTTGAGGGCGCGGAAGATCTCCTCCTCCGTGCGGCTGGCCACGGGCTTCAAGCCGCGGCGCTGCGGGGGGGTGGGGTCGTCGTCGTCTTGGAAGAGACCGAACTCGTTGAGGGTGAGGCCCATCTTGTTGGCCCGTTCGCGGAGGCGAACGTTGTGTTCCTTGGAGCCGGTAAAGTACATCATGGCCGCGCCCCAGGAGGCGTCGGGGATGATGCGAAGATCGACCTGCACGGTGGGGCGGCGGTCCTCGGCGGGGTCGATCTTCTCGAGTCCATCGCCCCATCGGCCAAGGTCAGGGTCGATGGTGACCATGACGGAGCATTTGTTCTCCCCTTGAGAGATCACCTGACGCACGCCGGGCATGCTGCAGAAGGCGGCTGAGGTTCCGCTTGGGTCGGTGGTGGCGGCGAGGATGTCGATGTCGCCGATGGTCTCTTTGCCGCGGCGCAGTGAGCCGGCGAAGGCGGCACGGGAGACGCCGGGGACGGCGGCCATGTGGGCGGCGATGCGCTCGGCGATCGGGTGGGCGATACCGAGAAGGAGACGGCCCGCGGACTGGGCCTGCATCTCGATGGCGGCCTTGATCTTCTCGACGGCCTTCTCGCCCATGCGGGGAAGGGTGGCGAGCGTGCCGTCGGCGATGATGCGCTTCAGCCCAGCGAGATCGGTGACGCCAGCTTCCTTCCAGACCATGGCCACGGTCTTGGGACCCATGCCGGAGATGGAGAGAAGCTCGAGAAGACCGGTGGGGACCTTGGCCTTGAGCGTGTCGAGATCCGCGATGACGCCGGTGGTGACGAACTCCACGATTTTGTCGGCGATGGAGGGGCCGATCCCATCGATGGCAAGGAGGGCGGCCCGTCCGGGCTTGCCGGCGCGGGCATGGGTTGCGAGGTCGTCGGTGAGGCCCTCGATGACTCGGGCACCCTTCTGGTGGGCGATGACCTTGAACTTGTTCTCACCGAGGATCTCGAGGAGCTGCGCCATGAGGGCGAGCTGCTCAGCGATTGCAGCGTTGCTGGCCATGGGCGATGGTACAGCGGCGGCACCCAGAACCAAAGGAGAAGCGGATGGTCAGGGAGTTCGGGTTTGTTCGATCAGAAATGACCGGTTCCCGAGGTGGGCGATTCCGACAGAAATCCCCCGGTCGCGGAGCGTGGCGACGAGTTCGCCGTCGTCCACGCGCTGGACGCGGGAGCGTCCGGCGGTAGTCACGATAAGCGACGCGAGGCGCTCAGAGTCGTCGGTGACGATGGCGGTGACGATGCGACGGGTGGGGCCTGGATCAAAGATCGAGACCACCGCGGCGGGTTCGATCAGCGTGAGTGAGGGCGTGAGCGAATCTGGCGGGGGGGAGATATCGGCGAGGGTGGGGCCGTTGCGCTGGGGTAACGTGCGGGCGGGAGCTGCAACGAACCAGATGGTGAGCGCGGAGGCAAGGGCGATTGAAGCCGCGGCTGCGCTCCTGCCCAGGATGCGGCGGCGCTGGCGCGACCGGAGGGCGCTGTGGAGGTCCGCGAGCATGGCGTCGCGCCGGGCTGCGCCAGCGGCGGAGAGGCCGAGCGACTGGACAGCGTCAGCGTGAACGTCTGAAGGGTTGTGGGGGGTCATGGGTTCTTCTCCACGTCGCGCGGGTCGAGTGAGGCGCGGAGCTTGCGAAGGGCGCGGCGGATGAGCCCGTGCGCGGCAGCACCGGTGCGGCCGGTGAGCGTGCCAGTCTGTTCGAGGGTCTGGTCACGGGCGAAACGGAGGGTGAGGAGTTCGCGATCGGAGACGCCGAGGGCGGCGAGCGCGGAGGCGAGATCTTCGAGCTGCGCAGGTGAGCGGTCCGTCGCGGAGTCTGCCCGCGCGGCACGGGCGTTGCGGACGGCCCGGCGGGCCTCGGCACGGAGAGCATCGAGGGCCGCGCTGCGGAGCGTGGCGTGCATGTAGGCATCAAGAGCCGCGCGGCTGGCGAGGGGCTTGAGGGTGCGGATGATGCGGAGCATGGCGTTCTGTACGACATCGAGACAGAAGGCCTCGTCGCGCCGAGTGAGCGCCTTCGCAACGGCGAAGCCACGATCAAACCAGTTGCGATACAGCGCGTCGAGGGCATCGTGGTCGCCACGCGCAACGCCGGCGGACCACTGTGCGGCGAGCGCGTCGTCCACCGCCGCACCGGCCGTGGGGATGGGCCGGGTTCGGCTGGTTGACGTCGCGCCCGCCGCGGTGGCGGCCGCGGTCGGGTGGGGGTCCGGCCGGGCAGGGGTCATTCGTGCAGAGACCACGGGGGCCTGCGGAGCAAGGTGAACGAGGTGGACCGGGAGGGCCGTCACTTCTTGGGTTTCAACTGATTCTGGAGTTCACTGACGGTGGCTTCGAGGCGGGCCTTCTGTTCCTGGGCGGCCAGGAGCTCGGCGGCGAGCTGGACCCGCTGCTGCGCGGACTGCCGCTCGGTGGTGAGGAGGGTATCGCGGAGTCTGGCGACTTCGGCTCTGAGTTCCTCGGCCTGCCGGACGTTGACGGCCGTTGAAGCGCGGATTGACTCTGCCTCGACCCGGGCGGTCATGGCTTCCTTGGAGAGCTCGTCGAGAGACTTGCGTGAGCTGGCCACCTGCTGTTCAAGCTCGGCGCGCTGCATCTGGGCAGCACGCCGTTCGGCGTTCATTTCGGCGGTCATGGTGCGAAGGCGGTCGTCCAATGTGCGGGCCGCGTCACTGACCTTCTCGTCGTCGATCAGCGTGACCATGGCACGGGCGAGGAGGGTGTAGTCCTGCGGCCCGATTATCGTGACGGAGTTGGTGGCCAGGTCGGCGGTGATGCTTGCGAGGGGGCTTCCGGGCGAATCGGGGCGCCCAGAGAGGGCCGAAAAGATGGCACCAAGCTGGGTCGAGACGCTCACGGCTTGGACATTGCGGACCCGCACCTGCTCGACGATGCGTCGCTTGGAGCGGTCAACCTCCTGTGAGCGGGAGGCATCGCGCTTGAGATTGCCGACGACCTCCTCCGCGATCAGGCACTGCTGCTTGTTGCCGGCGATCACGAGCGTGCCCGTGTCTTCGTGGAACTTGAGGACCGGAGTCGGGTCCTCCGGCCCAGTGGCAACCTCCACGGCCGTCTCGATGGCGCGGAGTGCGGCGGTGCTCGTGAGGGCCACTGACCCCTCCACCCTGTTCTTGCTCGAGGTGATCTCAGAGAGTGAGACCACGCGATAGGCGTCGGGGGCGGGGCGCCCCCCTCCGCCCCATTGTTCGATACGGAAGACTGGTGCCTCGGCAGCACTGCGCTGGCCAGCGACGAGGGTCGCGCGGGCTGAGTTTCCTCCCTCAGGGTTCTCAAGCTGGCCGATGACCTCGAACGCGGATGCAACGGTGATGCCCGTCAGTTCAACCGGCGGCAGGAGGCACTCAGCGATCTGGTTGGTGTATACCACGTTGATGACCGAGGGTGCGGCCGCGGCACGGACCAGGTCCACGTATTGGCGGACGTTGCCGCCGGGGAACTTGATGTTGATGACCTGGTGGGCCCATGTGGAGGCGGTGCCGGATCCTGACACGGGGTTCACCGAGCCGACGCCCGCTGGCGGGGTACCGGGACGGCTCGTGTTCTGAGCCAGCGCCGAAGGGCAGAGAGCGAGGGTGCCGGCCAGCGCGACGAGGATCAGGGGTGAGGTTCGCATGATCGAGAGACTCCGGGTTCAGAGAGAGCGATGGATGGGGAGGGACTTCCGGCCCCGGGGGCCGTGGTTGTGAGTAAGACGCCGCCGCGGAGTGGACTTGGCGCGGTGGATGCAGAAAGCGGGGGGCCCGAGAGCGGAGCGGCGCATATCCTGACGCCCTATGCACTTTGATGCACACCAACCCGTGATCGCCGATCTTGAGGCGCGGATCTTGACGATCCGTGACTCGCTTTAACTACCCCGCGAAGGCGGAGCGCCGGGCGGAGATCAAGAAACTGATGGAAGGGGAGGGCTTCTGGGGGAACCAGACGGCCGCGAACCGGACCGTCGCGGAACTCAAGAACCTGAACGCACAGATCGAGCCCCTCGAGAGCGCGAGCAAGCGGCTTGACGACGCAAAGGCGGCCTTCGAGATGGCGCGCGAAGCGGGGACGCCCGGGCAGCCGGACAAGGAGTTCCTGGCCGAGGCGGATGGGGTCCTTTTCAAGCTCGTGAGCGAGATGGACCAGATTGAGCTGCGCTCGCTGATGAGCGGCAAGCACGACTTCCGGAACTGCTTCGTGACCATCAGCGCTGGCGACGGTGGGACCGAGGCCAACGACTGGGCCGAGATGCTCTTTCGGATGTACCTGAACTATCTGGAGAAGGCCGAGTTCGGAATCGAGGAAGTGGAACGCGGCTTCGGGTCGGAGGTCGGCCTTGACAGCGTCACGCTGCACATCAAGGGCCCGTATGCCTTTGGGTACCTCAAGTGCGAGCGCGGCACCCATCGGCTGGCGCGGGTGAGCCCCTTCAACGCGCAGGGGAAGCGGCAGACGAGCTTCGCGAGCGTGGAGGTGACGCCCGAGTTCGAGGATGTGAAGGTGGAGATCCCCGACCGCGACCTTGAGGTGACGCCCTTTGTGCGCGCCAGCGGCCCGGGTGGGCAGAACGTGAACAAGGTCGCCACGGCCATTCGCATGGTGCACAGGCCGACGGGCATCATGGTGGTGGCGAACACCTTCCGTGATCAGCCGCAGAACCGGGCCCAGTGCCTGCGGATCATTCAGGCGAAGCTCGAGCAGTTGGCCGAAGAGAAGCGGGAGCGGGAGATCGATGCGGCGAAGGGTGGCGCGATGGAATCCGGGTGGGGGACGCAGATCCGGTCGTATGTTGTGTACGACTCACGGGTCAAGGACCACCGGACGAACTACGAGAGCGGCGACGTTCAGAAGGTTTTGAACGGCGACATCTTCGGGTTCATTGATGCGGAACTCAAGCGTCGCCGCCGTGAGCAGGCGGAGCGCGCCATGCGGAAGTGATGTATGGCCGGCGCGAGGACCTACATTGGAGCATGAACACGATTCTCTTCGCCGTGCTTGCTGGTCTTTCGTGGGGTGTGGGCGAGATCTTTACCAAGGGGGCGCTCAACTCGCGCGAGATCGGTCCCCTCGGGACCGTGCTGGTGCGGGCACTCGTGACTTTGCCGCTGGCGCTCGCGGCGTTCGCACTGGCCCATGGGGTCTTCAAGACTGAGCCGCAGGCATGGTGGCGGATGAGCGGCGAGGGCGCAATGAGCGGCGGCACCTGGCTCAAGCTTCTGCTTGGGTCGGGTTTGTTGGCGGGCTTCGCGGGGGTCTTCTTTTTCTATCTGGGTCTGGCCCAGCCGGGGGGTGATATCTCGGTGCTGAGGCCGATTGCCTTCGCGCTCGCGCCGGCGACGGCGGTCCTGCTCGGATGGTGGCTGCTGGGCGAGCCGATGACGCTGCGAAAAGGTCTGGCCGTTGTGCTGATTCTGGCAGGGATTGTGATGCTGGCCGGAGAGGGGAAGCGAGCGGGGGAGAAGGCGAGCGGCGATAGGCGGGACGGTGCCACACTCGCGGCGGTCCCACCCGAGTAATCCGCCCAGGAGCAAGCCCGCGGCAGAGTGGATCAGAGGTCGAGGTGCTTCGCCGCTTCGCGCACGGTGAGGGTCGAGAACTTCGCGATGTGCTTTTTGACGAATGACCGCACGCTCGTGGGCGCGGTGCGGGCGTGCTGCCTGAGGGCCCAGCCGATGGACTTGCGAATGAAGAACTCTTTCTCGCTCGCGAGGGTCAAGGCAGAGTCAAAGAGCATGCGTTCGTCTGTTGCGCTCTTGTGCGAGAGTTGAGAGAGCATGGCCGCGCGGCGGACCCAGATGTTGGGGTCCTTGAGCCACGAGAGCACGACGGGCCGGACACGGTCCTTGTTGGCCAGGTGGATCGGCGAGAGGAGACGCATCGAGAGCCAATCGACCATGTCCCACCAGCCCCCCGCGATGATGAGCCGGCGAACGAGCGGGAGCATGGCGGGCGTCAAGGGGCGAAGGCCGCGCTCGAGATGGGCGATGGCGCAATACTGAAGCTCGCGCGGACCAACCTCTGGCGGGGGTAGAAGCGTCGAGCCGGGCCGAGGGTGAAACTGGCGTTCTGCTGGAGGGAAGGGAACGAAGCCATCGCCCTTCCTCCCCGCAGTCCAGAGGGCGAGCACCTCTGTCCGCAGGTCCGTGAGACTCGCGGGTGCGAACTCCGTCGCGAGTGCACGATAGATAGGACGGCGGTCGGGCTCGCCGACGCCGAGGAAGGGCTGGGTGGTGCGCATGTACGCGGCCATGTCGCGTGCCCGGCGCAGGTCGCGGTGCGGGTCAAGTTGCTCGAGGGCGGAGATGACAATCGGGTGCGGATCGCGCATGTCATGGACGCGCATGGCCGGGGGCCGACCCGGCGTTGGCGCGGGCGAGGAGATCGTCCATCATGGTTCGGACCTCCACCGCCATCTTGGAGTTTGGGTACTCGTTCATGAT
>JBQTIJ010000330.1:0-4840 GCA_052388255.1 Phycisphaerales bacterium | reverse complement strand
GAATGCTGGAGAGCCACTACGCGCCCATAACTCCAGCCGTGTGCTTCGGGCCGAGCGATTGGCCGGCGGTCCTCGACAGGTACGGTCGCTCGCCGCACCGTCCTGCCCTCCTCGCGAATCCAGCGTTCGACACTCCGAAAGGGTGGCGACACTTCAAGATGCCAACGGGCGATCGGGCGTACGCAGCCGCGCTGTACGCGATGCTGCGCGAGGCCGATGGGTGCGGGGCGACTGTGATTCTGCTCGAGCGGCCCCCGAGCGAGAGCGACATCTGGATCGCCGTCCACGACCGGCTGCAACGGGCCACCCTCGCCTTCACGCCGCTGGGCCCGGCGGGCGGTTGATGACCATGATCTCATCGACGGGCTTGCGTTGAATATCGGGGACGGTGCACCCGTGGGCCGCGTAACCGAGCGGGATGAGCAGGAATGGTCGCTCGTTCTCCGGGCGACCGAGGATGCTCGTCAGAAATCCCATGGGGCTTGGTGTATGCGTCAGCGTGGCGAGCCCCGCATGCTGGGCCGCGGCCAGAAAGAGCCCCACCGCGATCCCCACTGATTCGTTGACGTAGTACACCTGTGAACCGTCGTCGGCTTTCATGAGCTTGAAGACGACTACCAGCCAAGGGGCGACCTCAAGAAACTCTTTGTGGTCATCAGTGCCGAGAGGGGCGAGGTCATTCAGCCACTCCTCGCCGGCACGGCGTGAATAGAACTCTCGCTCCTCCGCCTCCGCCCCTTCGCGGATGCGTCGTTTGAGCCCCGCATCACTGACAGCGACAAACCGCCACGGCTGCTTGTTGGCGCCCGAGGGGGCTGTCCCCGCCGCACCGACCAGCGACCTCACCAGCGCGGCGGGCACGGGCTCAGGAGAGAAGGCACGGATACTGCGCCGCTGCGCCATCACCTCTTGAAACCGGGCGGCTGCGGCGACGGCCCCATCGACAGGGACATAGGGTCTGAAAGGGATGCTCGGATGGACCATGAATGCAGGTTAGCGCGGGGCGTGCAGCCCGCGTCCTCCCGGGGGCACCATGAAACCCTGGCCCCTGGTTCGCGAAGAAGTTCGCGGACCCCGATCCACGGGCCCTCAGCGGGCACCGACGCGGGTACCCTTGTTCTTGAGCGTCGGAGTCCCTGACGGGTGTCTCGCAGGGATTCCCACGACCGCGGCACGCACGCCGCACAACACTGTGGAGGGCTTCATGCTCACCTGGCTTACCGCCGTTCCCGCTCGCACCTTTTCCCGGCGGTCGCTCCGCGCGGGCGCATTGGCCGCCGGGCTGGCCGCGGCTCCGCTCTGCATGGCGCAGCCGGAACAGATGACCAAGGACGATGTCATCGCTGGCACGATGGACATCCAGTTCAACACCCGCACGATGAAGGACTCATCGGGCGACCTCGTGGCCGATTCTGCCGCGCTCGGTGCCAAGGACAAGTACACCTTCAAGATCGGCGTCGTCGAGACACTCGAGTTCAGCGGCTCGATCGAGCGGCAGCCGAACCTCTTCAGCAAGATCCTGCGCAGCAAGAAGCAGAGTGCGCAGCTTTGGTACAACGTCAATCTCGCGGTTCGCAACCCCAAGGACCTGAAGCAGACGCGCACCGTGGGCAAGTGGGTCGGCACCGTGCCCATCGACGAGAAACTCGGGAAGTACGACCTCGCAGGCGGCAGGGCTCAGGACAGCTCACTGAGGTTTGATGTGGACGCCGTCGGCTCCTCCGCCGCCTTCAAGGACCTCTTCGCCGGCTTCCTCGTCGGCAAGAGCGAGAAGAAGGACAACCTCGCCGAGTACTCGTACAAGCGCCTCATCGGCACCAAGACTGTTGAGTACAAGGTCAAGAAGAGCGACCCCATGCGCTTCGAGAACATGCAGCTCGCCAAGGGCCCCGCCGCCAGCTACCCCACGACCATCGTCAACGGCACCCTCAACTACGACTATGAGACCGGCAACTACTTCGCCGACAACATCACCTTCAAGTACTCCCTCGACGGCAAGGACTACACGGACGTGGTGACGGGGACCATCAAGTGGGTTGAGGATCCCGACCGCAAGACGAACGGCAAGGGCGTCTACGAGTTCAACCTCCGCTTCAACGAAGACAAGGAAAAGTCCGCCCCGACAGAGGCGAACGCCTTTGACAAGATGTCGGCCGAGGATGCCTTCTTTGCGGTGGACAACCGGGTCCCGTCCCTTACTGGGAAAGTGACCTATGTCGACACGATGTCGGCCGGTTCGGAGGAACCCTCGGCCAGCAAAGTGACGTATGCTCTTAATGCCAACAAGCTGACGAAGCCCCAGGTGGTCAACTTCTTCAAGCTCTGGCTGGTCGCCATCGGGCCGACCAACGATGAGTAACAGGTCGAGTGGAGTGACGAACGCAGCGTTTTGTGCTACACTCTTCCTGTGCCCCTCACGCTGACTTTTTGCGGGGGGGCACCCAACCAAGACTCCTGTGTGTCACCGCCGGTCCGTCGAAAGGCGCATCGGCGGTTTTCATTGGGGGCCACTCATTCGCCCGATTGAATCCCTGCCGGATTCCGCATGATCGCCTCACTCCCAAGGCCGCCAGAATCGGTCGACGACCTTCTCCCGCCCGCCCTCGCCGCTGCGCTGGAGCGCGCCGATGTGCTCTCCCGGAAGGTCTTCGCGGGCAAACTGCAAGGGGAACGCCGCTCCAAGCGCCGCGGGCGATCTGTCGAGTTTGACGACTACCGCGAGTATGTCCCCGGCGATGATCTCCGGCACATCGACTGGAACGTCTTCGCCCGGCTCGATCGCTTCTTCATCAAGCTCTTTCAGGAAGAGGAAGACCTCTCCGTCCACGTTGTCGTTGATGCTTCGCTCTCCATGCACGCGGGCGCACCCTCTAAGGCCCTCACCGCAACGCGCCTCGCCATGGCGCTCGGCTACATTGGGCTCGTCCGGAACAACCGCGTCCTTGTGAGCGTTCTCGGCGGCGGGGTCGCGCCCCTTCGGCGTCTCGCTCCTTGCCGCGGCCGGCGCAACATCCGGCGCATCGGAGAGTTCCTGCTCGAGAGCGTCTTCGCCCGCGGCGTCCCCGCTGGTGGAAGCGAGGCGGCGGCATCGCCGCCCGCGCCACTCTTCGCCGACGCGCTTCGCCAAATCGCTGCCTCGCGCGTCGGCCGAGGGGTTGTGCTCCTTTTCAGCGACCTGCTCATCCCCAAGCCCGAGGGCTACGGCCCGGGGCTGCGGTACCTTTCGGCCGGTGCCCGAACGGGGCTCGATGTCACGGTGGTGCAGGTCCTCTCGCCCGGTGAGCTTGATCCGGAGCGCGAGGGCCGCGGCGACGGCGAGGCCCGCCTCCAAGGCGACCTTCGGCTGACCGATGTTGAAACCGGGCGCGGGGCGGAGGTCACGCTTACGGCGGAACTCGCCAAGGTCTACGCCGCCCGGGCCCACCGATACGTGGATGAGTGCGCGGCCTTCTGCGCAGCGCGGGGCATGCAGCACCTGCTGGTCCAAAGCGATGCGGATATCGGCGGCGTCCTGCTCCGAACACTCCGCCAACGGGGCGTGCTTCGCTGAGGGACCAGCGGGGCCGGGCCGTCACACTTTGCGTTCAGGTTCGCGGAGTTCACCAAGCTCGCGCAACGGACGGTTCAGCAGCGCCAGCGCTGCCACCACCACCAGCGTGCCGATGCCCCCGCTGACCACCGACACCACCGGCGAGAAAAGCTTCGCCACGAGCCCTGACTCGAACGCCCCCAGCTCGTTCGAGGACTCAATGAACACCGAGTTCACCGCGGCCACACGCCCGCGGAGTTCCTCGGGCGTCCGCACCTGCACCAGCACATGCCGGATGACCACGCTCACGCCGTCGAGCCCACCGAGCAGACCGAGGAGCGCGAGCGAAAAGTAGAAGTTGGTGGAGAGACCGAAACCGATCGTCGCCACACCGAACCCCGCGACCGACCACAGAAGCGCCCGCCCCGCCCGCCGGAAGGGGGGCCGGTGCGTGAGGATCTGCGCACTGATCAGCGCCCCGACGTACGGAGCCGCGGCGAGCATCCCCAACCGCTCGGGGCTGACATGAAGGACGTCCTTGGCGTAGACAGGCAGGAGCGCGGTCGCCCCGCCCAGCAACACGGCGAAGAGGTCAAGCGTGATCGCGGCCAGCACGGTTTTCTCGCGCAGAAGGAACCGGAGCCCAGCCGAGACCGTGCGTCGGCCATCGTTGCCGGGCCGTTTCTCGATCGGGCGGGGCTCGACCCCGCTGATCATCGACGCGAACACCAGCGATCCGACGGCCGCGACAAGGCAGACCGGCCACGCCGCGTGTGCAAGAGGGATCATCGCGCCGCTCAGCAAAGGGCCGCCGATCGCGGCAACTTGGAACAGACTCGAGTTCCACGCCACGGCGTTTGGAAATGTCCCTGGGGGCACCAGTTGAGGCAGCAGCGCCCCCCGAGCCGGTGAGTTGAATGCCTTGGCCGAGCCCGTGAGCACCAGCAGCGCGTACACATACCACACCGGCATGGCAAAGTACGAGACAGCCGCCAGCCCGAGCGACCCGAGGAAGAAGACGATCTGCGAGAAGAAGACGATCCGCTTGCGGTCATGCAGATCGGCAACATGGCCACCGAAAAGCGCCAGGGCAATCACGGGGACGGCCTGTGCAAGGCCGATCAGGCCCAGTGCCTGTTCATCCCCTGTCCGCTCGTAGACCTCCCAGGCCACCGCGACACCCTGCATCCGCGTCCCCATGGTGAAGGCCGACCACCCGCCCGCAAAGCGCCGGTAGTTCCGCTCGCGCAGGGCGGCGAACGGGTCGTGGGGTGCGTGATCAGACAACTCAGGTGCTCAGCGGATCGAGGA
>JBQTIJ010000329.1:0-23822 GCA_052388255.1 Phycisphaerales bacterium | reverse complement strand
TGCTCCTTGGGGTACTGCTCGGGGTGATGGGGCTCCTGCGGATCTGTGTCTGGGGGTATATGGGGTGGTTCCGCGACGTGGATGTGAACACACACTACCGCGTCTTTGCGACGACCGTGGGGGTGAGCGTGGTGGGGGTGGTGCTGTGGGGGACCCTGATCGGGGCCATGCTTCCCTTCATCCTGAAGCGCGTGGGGCTTGATCCGGCAACGAGCAGCGCGCCCTTCGTGGCGACACTCGTCGATGTGGTGGGCGTCATGCTGTACCTGGGGACGGCGGTGCTGATCCTGAAGGGGACGCTGCTCTAACGTGCGGAACGGGGCCTCTTCCTACCCTTGGTTCATGTTGACCAAGGACCACGTTGCGGAGATTCTGACGACCATCGTTCATCCGGTGACGGGTCGCGACCTGCTGGCATCGGGCGCGCTCGCGAAAGCCGCGGCGTGTGACGGGTATGCATCGGCGACGCTGAACCTCTCGGGGGTTTCTGAGCGCGACCGGGGCGGGGTGTGCGCGGCGGTGGAGCAGGCCCTGCGGCGGTTTGCCGAGCGGCGGGGGTATGAGGTTCGAGGGATCACGGTTGATGCGGTGGGCGGGGCCGAGGTGGCGAGCGGGCGGAGCGTGCCGCTGGCGCAGGCACCGGCGGGGGGCAACGGGGGCGCGGGGAAGAGCGCGCCCGCGGCGGGAAGTGGCGGGAGTGGTGGTGGGGGTGGAACGGCGGCCCCGGCGCAGCAGTCGGCGCCCGCGCTTCCGGGTGTGCGAACGGTGATCGCTGTGGGGGCGGGCAAGGGGGGCGTGGGCAAGAGCACGGTGGCGGTGAACCTTGCCGTGGGGCTTGCGCTGCGGGGCCAGCGCGTGGGGCTGCTCGATGGGGATATCTATGGCCCGAGTCTGCCGACGATGCTGGGGCTTGACCAGATGGCGGTGAACATCAAGGGAAACATGCTGCAGCCGTTTGAGGTTCACGGCGTGCGGGCCATGACGATCGGCAAACTGGTTGACCCGGAAAAGGCGCTGATCTGGCGCGGGCCGATGGCGCACGGGGCGTTCAAGCAGTTGGTGGAGCAGACGGAATGGGGCGAGCTTGACACCATGATCGTGGACCTGCCGCCGGGGACGGGTGATGTCTCGCTCACGCTGGCGCAGACGCTGCGACTGACCGGGGCGGTGGTGGTGTGTACGCCGCAGAAGGTGGCCCAGGATGACGCGGTGCGGGCGGTGCGGATGTTCCAGCAACTGGGGATCGAGGTGCTGGGGATCGTCGAGAACATGAGCTCGTTCTTCGGGGACGATGGCAAGGAGTATGACCTCTTCGGCAAGGGCGGGGCGCAGCTGATGGCCCAGCGGCTGGGGCTCCCCTTCCTCGGGGCAGTGCCCATCACCATGGCGCTGCGCTCAAACGGCGACGAGGGGACACCGGGTCGGAACTTTGAAGGGCCAACGCCGCTGGCACGGTCTCTTGATGCGATGGTGTCGCAGCTTGAGGCACAGGTGGCGCTGGCGAGCATGCGCATGGCGGGGAGCTCGCCGAAGCTGACGATCAGTTGATCCTGCGGACTTGACTGTTGGGCGGGGGGGGACGGGGGGGCGGGGGGCGAGAGGATCGGGTATGCTGAGCGGCGATGTCTGAAGATGGGCCTCCCACATCATCGGCGACGGCGCGGCTGACCGGGCTTGTGCTTGGGCCGGTGCTGGGCGTGGTGGTAGGAATGTTAATTTCACACTTTGCGGGTCTGGCGACACCGGCCGCGGTCTGCGGCGGCGTGGCGGCGTTGATGGCGGTGTGGTGGCTGACCGAAGCGCTGCCGCTTGCGGCGACGGCGCTGGTGCCGATCGTGGCGTTCCCGGTGCTGAACGTGACGACGGCGAAGGAGGCAGCCGCGCCATATGGGGATGAGGTGGTGTTCCTCTTTCTGGGCGGGTTCCTGATTCAACTGGCGATGGAGCGGTGGAACCTGCACCGGCGGATCGCGCTGCTCATTCTGCTCGGGGTGGGGACGAGTCCGGCCCGGCTGGTGGCGGGGTTGATGGCGGGCGCAGCGCTCATCAGCATGTGGGTGAGCAACGCGGCGACGGCGGCCATGATGCTGCCGATCGGGCTCTCGCTGTGCGGGTTCGTGGCCCGGGGGGGAGGATCGGCGGAAGTCCACCCGGCGCAGCACCCGCGCGCCGAGGTGCGGAACTTCGCGACGTGCAGCATGATCGGGATCGCATGGGCGGCGACGATCGGCGGGCTGGCGACGCCGATCGGGACTGCGCCCAATGTGATCATCCGCACGTATCTTGAGCGGAACTGCGGGACACCGATCTCGTTTGCGCAGTGGATGGTGCTGGCCGGGCCCACGTCGATCATTCTGCTCGTCAGCGCCTATTTCATTCTGACGCGGTGGTGCTTTCCGGTGAGCGCGGCTGGATCAGGCACCGCGCCCGCGGCCGACCAGCGGGCGTTCATTCAGGCCCGACTGGCGGAACTTGGGCCGGTCTCGCGGGGCGAATGGTCAACGCTTGCGGTCTTTCTGCTGGCGGTGCTTGGGTGGATCTTCGGCAAGGACCTTTCGCACCTCATCGGGGCCGTGCGCATCGGCAAGAACGGCGAGCCGGAACACATGATCCGCGATGGCGTGGTGGCGATCGCGGCGGCCCTGCTGCTCTTCATCATTCCTGTCAACCTGAAGCGGGCGACGCCGGTGCTCGACTGGGAATCCGCGAAGCGCATGCCGTATGGGGTGCTTCTGCTCTTTGGCGGGGGCATGTCGCTGGCGGAGGCGATGAGCAGCACGGGCCTCTCTCGCGCGCTGGGGGATGGGCTGGCGACGCTCGACACGCTGCACCCATTCGTGCTGGTGCTGCTGGTGACGGCGGTCTGCGTCTTCATCAGTGAACTGGTTAGCAACACGGCCCTGGCGCAGACCATGCAGACCGTGATGGGCCCCGCGGCGGCGGCCCTCGGGCTGGGCCCGGCGGTGCTGCTGATGCCGACGGCGCTTGGAGCATCGTGCGCGTTCATGATGCCGGCGGGGACGCCGCCGAGCGCGATCTGCTTCTCGTCTGGGTGCTTCACCATTCGACAGATGGCGCGGGCGGGTCTGGCGCTGAATGTGGTGGGCGTGGTCACGATCTCGCTCTCGCTGTATCTGTTGACCCCGATCGTGCTGCCGCCGGCGAAGGTCGCGGGTGGGCGCGAAGACCGACGGGCATCGGCGGCGCTGACCACGAGCGCCGACGGACGCACCGTGAGCGCGGAAGCGTCGGGCAGGTGAGGGATTGCCCCGGGTCGGTGATGTGGCCGCGGGCGCGGGATCCCCATTTTTCTCGGTCGTTGCGCGGGGTTCGGGGCGGGTTCGTTGGCCGCGGGACGGGGTCGGTGTACATTCGTTGTTGTGGCCCCGCGCGGTGGCTGCGCCTTGATAGTGATCCCCTGAACCGAACGATGCGACCGACTTTGCAAACACCCCGAGGCGAAGCTGCGCGTGGCCCGGGCCACGGCGAACCGCGGCGCACGATGGCGAGCGCGGCGGTGAGTGCCGGGCTCGTGCTCGGCGCGGTGGGGGCGATCACCCCTGCGGCCCGAGGCCAGTTGCGGCCCGATCAGGTGCTGGTGGTGTATGACGCGCGGATCGAGGGCAGCCGCGAGGTGGCGGAGTATTACGCGGGGTCGGCGGCGGTACCGGGGGGCGCAGGAGGTTTGGAGGGTGCGCGCAAAGGTGTGCGGGCGGTGAACCTCGCGACGCTGGGGGCCGAGGTGATGTCGCCCGGGAGCACGACTCAGGGCCAGTTCACCACCCGCCTGCGCGATCCGTTGCGTCAGCACATGATCGCGGCGAACCTGGCGCGGGCGGTGCGCTGCATTGTGCTGTGCAAGGGTCTGCCGCACCGCATCAACGACTCAGACAACCCGGTGGTGGGGGACAACCCGCCCGTGGCCGAGCAGGAGCTCAACAGCGGGGATTACAACTGCGCGAGCGTTGACAGCGAACTGACGCTGCTGTGGCAGAACCTGAGTAGCGGCGAGAACGGTCTGCCGGGTGACTCGGTCTCGGACGGGCTGATCGTGAACCCTTATGCCCGCAGGGCGCTGCCGATTTCGGCCTTCTCGACCGTGAACATCCGCACGACCAAGACCTTCACGCCGATCGGGAGCCCGAGCGGAGTCGAGTGGCAGGCAAACTCGGGGGCGCTGAGCGCGCAGCTCACGCCGGGGGACATCTACCTTGTCTGCCGCCTTGACGGGCACACCGTGGCGGACGTGCGCGGGGCGATCGATCGGGCCCGGAACATCGTGGTGAACACGGACACGGCGACGTTCATCCTTGATGAATCCAACTCGAACGGCACGGCCGACAACGGCGAGAACGCCGAGCTCGACAACCAGGGCCCGCCGGAGCTGCGGGCCGGGGACGATTATGAACTGACGCGCGACCTGCTGCTGGCGGACCGGCGCTTTGACCCGGCGAACGTGCGGTACAACGCGCTGGGGGGGAACGCGAACTTCTTCGTGGGGCCGCGGATTGAGTTTGATGGGCTCGGGATCGTGGTGCGGACGCCGGTGCTGCTCCTCGCCTCGGAGGGGGCCAACCACAGCATCTTCCAGTTCACGCCGCCGACGCCCGCGATGGGGCTGATGTACGCCTCGTCGTTCAAGTTTGCGCGGGGGTGCGTCTTCAACTCGATCGAGTCGGCGAACGGGCGCGACTTTGGCGGGCTGGGGGGCAACTTCGGGCAGGCCCAGTGCGCCGATTTTCTCGCGGCGGGAGGAACACTGGCGATCGGCAACGTGTGGGAGCCGTTCTCTGTCACCGTGGCGGACAACGGGCCGATCGTAAGCAACTTTCTGCTTGGGTCACTGAGTTGGGCGGAAGCGGCGTACGCCGCGCTCCCGTGCCTTTCGTTCCAGCAGATCGTGCTGGGGGACCCGTTGGCGCGCGTGGTCCGCGCGGCGGAGGACCTTGACGGTGACGGCGCGATGACGGTCGATGATCTGGCGGCGTTTGAGCGGGCCCCGCGCGACCTGAACCGCGACGGGGTGAGCAACAGCGCCGACCGCGCCATCATGGAGCGCGCGGTGCGCGGGTTTGAAGCAACGGGCATGACGGGGAGTCAACGATGAGAAGCCCGAGCAGGATGGTGCGTGCGATGGCGGCCCTGGCTTGCGCGGCATGCGCCGGGCGAGCGCTGGCGCAGCCGACGATAGAGGCGGAGCCCAACAACTCGAAGAACCAGGCGAATCAACGCCCGACTTTCACCGATGGCGTGATCATCACTGGCACCACCACCGGGGCCACGACCTCGCCGACGGGGACATCGAGCATCGACTACTACCGCGTGGTCGCGCCGGGGCGGCCCGGGGCGGAGTATTACCGCTTTCGTTTGCTGCTGAACTCCACCACACCCGGCCACGTGGCCACGCTCCGTGGCCGGCAGCAGCAGGGCGGGGCGATCTTCTTTGGGAGTGACGTGGCGGTGCAGACGAGCGCCGTGCTCAGCGGCACGACGCGCTTCAACCAGTACTACGCGTTTGCGCCGGCTTTTCCGGACCTTTACTACGCCGTGACGGGGACGGCGCAGACGACGGGGACGTACACGGTGAGCATCGAGTCGGCGCTGGTCACACCGATCGACCTTGGTGTCTTCCGGGCCAACACGCCCATGCGGATCACCACGGTCGGGCAGGGACACTCGACCGACACGGAGATCATGGTGTTCCAGGGGTTCGGAAACGACGACGACGGCCCCGATACGCAGCAGAGCACGTACACCTTCACGCCCATCTCGGGCACGTTTGTGATCGCGATCAGCGACTTCAACCTGTGCGCGGACGATGGGAGCATCTCGCCCAACGAGGGGTTCCGCGACGGCAACGTCCTCGACTTTCCCGGCCCCGTCGCCTGCTCCAGCACGGCGAGCAACGTCAACGTGAGTTTCAGCATCACCGACGGCACCCGGACACTCTCGGTGCCGGCGGTGAAGCAGGGCCCGTTTGATGTGGTGCTCGCCCGGTTCAGCGTCTCGGACTTTGTCTGCGCACCGGACTTCAACGGCGACGGGCTGCTCGAGCCGGGCGACCTTGACGAGTTCATCACGGCGTTCTTCAGTGAGATCGAGAGCGAGCGGGCCCGGGCCGATTTCAACGAGGACGGCCTGGTCGAGCCGGGGGACCTTGATGAGTTCCTGACAGCTTACTTTGAGGGCTGCGGGGGCTGAGCCCGCGGGCTATTTTTTCGCGCTCTCGGCGTGGGCCTTCATCAGGGCCTGGACCGCGGCGTCGCAGGCGCGGTCACCCTTCTCGGCCTTATTGCAGCAGGCGATGATGGCCATGTCGCGGGCGGGCGCGATCCACACCACCGCAAACCACATGGTGTTCGAGCCGCCGTGCGTCAGCACTGTGCGATTGCCAGCGGGCCCGGCCCAGTCACGCTCGGGCGTGGCCCAGCCGAAGGCGTAGTCGCTCAACCGATCCGGTGGCGTGTGGAGTTTCTCGAAACTGCCGGCCTTCAGCAGGGGCTCGCTCCGGGCCGGGTTGCGGCGGTCGCCCCGAAGGTGCGCCGCGACATAGCGGCCCCAGTCCGTGATGCTGAGCGCGAGCCGACCGGCAGGGGAGATGGCGATGGGGTTGTCCGACCCGGAGCCGGAGGGTCGAGCGGGATCGGGCTCGATCGGCGCACCCAACTTGCTGTGGCCGCGGGGGGCATCGAGCGTTCCCGGCTTGCCCGGCGCGCCCCAGTGGGCGGAGGTGATCCCGAGCGGAGCAAAGAGGTGCTCCTGCATCAGGTCCTCATATGGCTTGCCCGCGACGGTCTCGAGCATGTGGCCCGCGATAGCGAAGCCGCCGTTGCTGTAGACGTTCTTGGTCCCCGGCGCGTACTCGGCCTTGCGCCCCACCACGCCGACGAGCAGCGCGCGGCGCTGTTCGACGGGCGTGCCCTTTGCCTCCCAGAGTTTGCTCCAGAGCCCGCCAGCATCAAGCCCGTGGGGGACGCCCGCCCGGTTGGTGCAGAGCTGCGCGAGGGTCGCCTTTGCGAACGACTCGTGGACCTTCACGCCCCGGGGGGCGAAGACCTCGGCGATGGTCGTCTCCCAGGCGATCTCGCCACGCTCAACCATGACGGCCGCGAGCGTGGCGGTCATGCTCTTGGTGCATGAGCCAAGGTGCCACGGGTCGGTGAGGGTCACCTTCGCGTCGCTCCCCTTAGCGCGGACGCCGACATGTCCAACCAGCTCGATGCGGTCGCCCACGATGAGCGCCGCCGAAAGCGCGGGGACATCGTGGGTCTTGAGCAGCGGCGCGAGCAGGTTGCTGATGTCGCGCGCAGAGTCGGTGGTGAAGGCGATCGGCCCCCGAGCGGGGCTGGCCGGGGGCGGCGGCGCGGCAATCGGCTGGGCAATAAGCAGGGCGGGAAGTGCCAGCGCTGCGATAAGTGTGCAGGCGGTCCGGGTCCGCGCGGGGCGAGTGGGGGTCATACGCGAAGGGCTCCGACGAGTGCGTTGATGGAGGGTTCGTTCTGGGCACGGGTCCAGCGTTCAAGGCCGGCGATGACGCGGAGCGGGGTGCGCGGATCGGCGAAGAGGGCCGTGCCGATGCCGACCGCGGCCGCGCCAGCAAGGATGAACTCCGCGGCGTCTTCCCAGTGCGAGACACCCCCCAGGCCGATGATCGGAACAGGGTGCTCGCGCGCCACCCGGCGGGCCACGTCGTAGACGAGTTTGAGCGCCACAGGGTGGAGCCCGGGACCGGAGAGCCCGCCGGTGATGTTGGCCAGTTTGGGCCGGCGCGTGACGACATCGATCGCCATGGCGGGGATGGTGTTGCCGATGACGAGGGCATCCGCGCCCGCTCCCGCCGCGGCGAGGGCGACAAGGGGGAGTTCGTGGGTCATGGGGCCGAGCTTGACGAAGAGCTTGGCCCGGCTGAGCACCGGGCGCACGGCAAGGATGAGTTCGCGCACCAGCGCGGGCGTGCTGCCGAACTCGACCCCGGTGCGGACGTTGGGGCAGGAAACATTGAGCTCCACCGCAGGGATGTTGCGCTCCGCGAACTCGTCAAGATGGGCTGCGCACGAGACGTAATCGTCAATGCTGAAGCCCGCGACACTCGCGATGACAGGACAGGGGAGCGTCGCGGCCCGGGGGGCGGAGTGCTCAAGAAAGCCCTCGAGCCCGGGATTGGCCAGGCCAATGGCGTTGAGCATCCCGGCCGGACCGGCGGGGAGGATCCGCCAGACGGGGTTCCCCTCGCGCGGCTCGCGCGTGATGGACTTGGTGGTGATGGCCCCGATGCGGGCGAGGTCGAGCACCGTTCGAAACTCATCGAGCACGCCGCAGGTGCCGGCGCTCAGGATGACGGGGTTGCGCAGGGGGATGCCTGCGAGGGTGGTAGAAAGCACGGAAGCCACGCGGGAGCGTACGGCGATTCCGGCAAGGGGCAGAACGGCGACCGACCTTCCGGCGCTCGGTCCGTGCCGCGGAGGTGGTGGCGGCGGGGGAGGTCGGAAGGTCGGGCCGTGATGGGTCTTGGAATCGGGGAGGGGCCGGGGCGACGGGCGAGGTTCAGCAACCTTGGAAGAACCCGGTGATGAACTCGTCAAGGTCGCCGGGCTCAACGAAGCCGTCGCCGTTGAAGTCGCAGAGGGCACGTTCGGCCTCGACATCGCTGAAGAAGAAGGTGATGAACTCGTCGAGGTCATCCGGGCTCAGGATGCCGTCGCGGTTGAAGTCGATGGGGCAGAAGATGACATAGACGCCGTCGAGATTCGGGTTGGGGTCATTGGAGATGCGGTAGATCCACCCGTCGGGAAGGGAGACGCTGGCGAAGTCGCCGAAGATCTGGGCGTCGCTCACGCCGGTCGAGTCCACCGTCTCGATGATGCGGTGGGATTCACCAAGCACGGGGGTGTGGCCATTGAGTACGGTGACCACGAGCGCACCACCAAGATCGATGTGGGTGGGGACCGGGGGGCCGCCGTTGGCGAGGTTGAGGGTCTGGACACGGTCGTGGTTGGCCCCGTCGCGGATGTCGATCCGGATGGTCGAGGTGGAGGTCAGCTCAAGCCGACCGGTCGCGCTCACGACGCCGACGAAGCCCGGCGAACCGGGCGCGATGGTGCCGAACATGCGGACCCGTTGGCCGATGACGGTCTGGAGGCGGCCGTTGCCGGTGACGGTGCCCGCGGAGACGATGTTCAGGCCGGTCGCGGAAAAGAGCACCGCCGTGCTGGGGCTCACGTTGGGGAAGGCGACGCTCGCGGCTTGCGCGATCGATGAATCGAGCAGGGTGACGCTGAACTGCCCGTCATAGGCGATCCGGCCCCCGGTGCTGCTGACGCCAAGGGCGTCGGCGGGGTTGCCCATGGTGAGGTTGCCCGTGGCCCGGATCTCGCTGCCGGGCCGGAGGGTGATCCTCGTCGAAGACGAGAACGCGCCGCTGCCGGTGAAACCGCCGTCATTGTCAAAGGCGATGTGTGTGCCGGTGATGCCTTGTCCGAGTCCATTGATGATGCCCTTGATCGTCAGGCCCCCGTTCTGGGCGAGGATGGTGCCGGAGTTGTCGATCGGGGCCTCGATGGTGCCTTCGCCGGAGAGCGCCCTTCCAGCGGCCACATCGAGGGCGCCGGGGCTGACGAGCCGCCCCATGGGACCCAGGTGGAGACTGTTGAGGCCGTTGTCGAGAGCCGAGACCGGGCCGACGAACCTCAGTGTGTGGTTGCCCACTTCAATTAAGCCGGAGTTTCCGATACCGGTGGGGCTCGCGTTCAATCCGCCGACTGTCAGGTCGCCCGCGAGGACCACTTGCGAACTCGCGCTGCCGAGCAGCAGAAAACCATTGACGACCCCGGCGAGGTTGTAGGTGGCGCTGTTGCCCAAAAGGCCGAGGACTGGCGTGGTGATCGTGCTGGCACCGGAGGCGGAGAAGGTCGCGCCGTTCTGGACCCGGATATCGCGGTTGGCCACGAGCGTGCCGTCAACGAGCACGAGGCGGTCGCCAACACCCCAGACCACCACCGAGTCGCTGCTCGCGGAGTTGACGTTCACTGTCCCGTTGATAATGCTGACATCCGCTGGCCCGCCGTTGGCGCTGGTCGTGCCGCCGACGGTGAGGTTCCCGGTGATGTTGAGCGTCGCCCCTGTACCCAGGACCTGGCCCCGGCTGTCGGCGGAGAGCGCGCGTGAGAAGGCCACCGAGCCCGTGTTCACCGTGCTGTCGATGATGTCGAAGAACCCGGCACCCTCATCGCCGACGATGAGCGACCGCGAGGCCGGAAGGGTCATCGTGGACCCATCGATAGTCAGATACCCGGAGGCGGTGGCCAAGTTGCCGATGATGCAGTCGCCCGCGCTGATCGTGAGCGACGAGCCCAGTTCCACATTCATCGAGGCACCGGAACTCTGGCCGACGACGAGCGCCTCAAACGGTGCCGCGCTGCTGCTGAGGGTCGAGGAGGCACCATCCTGCAGGAAGAGCTCGGGGCTTCCGCCTGTGCCCAAGGCGAGCGTGTCATTTCGCGGTGAAAAAGTGCCACCGATCACGCGGAGCGTGCCGCCGACGAAGTTCAGGAACCCCGCGGTGTCCGCAGCGACCAGCGCGCCTGTCTCGAGTGTCCCACCCTCGTTGATCGTCAGCGTGGTGGAGCCAACCCCGGTGGGGTCGCCAAGCCGCGTGGTGCCCGTGACGCGGACGAGGCCGCCGTTGTTGATGGTGAGGGTGGAACTCCCCGCATTGAGGCCCACACCCGGGTTGTTGCCGAGGTGAAGTTGAGTGTCAACGTTGATCGTCGCGGGCACATTCAGCAGGCCGCCCGTGCCGCCGACCGTGATGTTGCCGGTCGAACCCGGGTTGAGCGCCACGAAGATCTCATCAGCATTCACCAGACCGCCGGTGGTGACGTTCAGGTCACCGTCGCCAAGGAGGCCGACGGTGAGGTCCTGTCCCGCGTTCGGAAGGTCAAGGGTGGAGGATGGAATGGGCAGCGGCAAGCCCCCGGTACCCGTGACGTTCACCGTTCCGATCCCGCTCGCCGCGCTGCCGATGATGAGATCATCGAGCGGCCGCACCGTGGCACCACTCCGGACAGTCAGTGTGCCCGTTCCTGAGGACCCGATGGTGATGTCCGTGCCCGCGCCGGTCGTATCGAGCAGGGTGCCCTCATCTTCGACGGTCAGCGTCCCGATGGAAGTGCTCGCATTGCCCACCGTGATGCCGCTGCCGACGTGGTAGGTCCCGGCCGTCATGATGGCCGTCGCCGCAAGGCCAGCGGAGTTGCCGACCGTGAGCGTTCCGCTTGTGGTGTGCGTGCTCGTCATGCTCAGCGTGACGATGCCGCGGAGATACGACTGGCTCAGCGAACTGGTCGTGGAGGCGGGGAAGGTGACGGTGAAGGTGTTGGGGAGGTTGAAGGTGAGCGCATCGGCGGCGACGGGAACCTGGTTCGGACTCCAGTTGGAGGCCGTGCCTGCACTGCCGCCGGCGGCGTTGCCCCAGTTCAGGGGCGTCGCGCTGGCCATCCCGGCGAGCGCGGCAAGGGCGAGTGTGGCGGGAATGAGCGTTCGGGAGGTGGTCATGGCATGCTCGCTTTCGTCGGAGTTCACTGCTTGGGCAGGAACAACGCGACAGGGCGAGGCACGGGGGGCCACCTTCGGCGACTTTCTCGAGCAGATTCGTCCAAGCACACCCGGCCATTCGCCGACCGCTCAAGGTCTCAAGCGACCTCGGCCGGTCCGCGGCTGTCTATGAACTCGGCAAGGGTGCGCTCAAAGACCGCGAGGGTCGTCTCAATGTCCGCGACGATGGGTGCGGGTGCCGCCATGGCACCGGCCGGACCGGGCGGCAAGTGCGGTTCGACGATGATCGAGGGCTCGCCGGGAACCGTCGTAGCACTGGGCATGCTCGGCGACAGGGGTGGTTGGCTGGCCAGACCGCACCCTGAACCACAGCGGATATGCCCGGTGACCGTGGCCCCCTCCGCGATGGTGAGGGCGGGCGAATGGATATCCCCCTCGACCGCACCCTGAACGCTGACGCGCGCGATCCGGATGGTCCCCTTTACCGACCCGCCCGCAAGGATGGTGAGCGCGCCCCGCCCGGAGATGGTCCCCTCAAAGCGCCCGGCGATGATGGCGTGGGTTTCGATCGTGAGGTCCCCCTTGAGGGTGGTCCCTTCGCCGATGCAGGTGGGAGCGTGCTGAGGATTGGTCATGGCGCGGCCTTGTGTTTGGGGGCACGAGGGCGCGCCCGCAGGGGGTATCGGCATGGGCCCGGCCGGGGGATGCACAATTGGCCGAACGGAGAAGAGAACAAACCACACAAACTCTCGGCCGGAACTCTGGCGGCGCGGCGGGCGTAGGGCACACTATGTGAAGACCGCGTGGGATCTCGAACAGTGTCGGGGGCGGGCGCGAGCCGGTGTTGATGTGCGCCAAACAGCGGAAAGCGAGCGGCCCCGATGCTGAGCCCGGTCAAGGAAGTGCTGGGAAACCACACGCACGCCGACTGGCTGGTGCGCGGGGCCCAGCTTCTCGATGAACATCATGTGGTGGCATGGACCCGCAACCTGGCGCTGCGGGAGCGCTTCGGGCTTGAGATGGCATGGTTCCTGGGCCGGATGCCGCAGACGCAGATGGTCTCGATCGCCGGGAGCACGGTGCGCGACCTGCCGGGTTTCTGCGAACAGTTGCAGGGCGCTCTCCAAAGCGAGCGTGCGGTTGCCCACTCGATCGATGGCCCGGGGGGCGTGGTCGAGCACCTGCGGGCCCAGCCGCTGGAGGCCGCGTCCCGGGGTGATGCGGACATCGTGAAGCGGCGGTTCTATGTGTGGCGCGATGCCGACGTGCTCCTTCGGTTCAACGCCGGGGCCTTTGGCGCGATCGTCGATGCGCTCTGCGGGATCGCGGCTGAGGCGGAGTACGCCAGCGAAGATCGCCTGCTGATCCATCGTGTGCTGTTCGTGGGCGGCCCAGCCCTTGATGTCTACGCCGAGGACCCGTGCGGCCAGTTCCGCTCGTGGCTTTCAGAGAATGGTCAGCAGCCGTTGTGGCGGACCATCTCAGGTCTCACAGCCCCCCCCCATGGTGCGCTACGCCCTTGCATGATGGGGCTGTGGCCAGGACCGAATCGACGAGATGTCATCGCAACGACTTCACGAAAAAGGCCGGCCCGAGAGAGGGGCCGGCCTTGAAGAGGTCGGTTCGAACTTGTCACAACACGATCAGCGGCGACGGCGACGCATCGCGGCGATGGCACCGAGGCCGACGAGCGCAGCGCCCGAGGGGGTCGGCGTGGTGATGACGTCCTGCGAATCCTCGAGGGGGCCCTGGGTCAGGAGGATGAGCGGGACGGAGATGCCGCCGCCGTTGCGGATGACGGTCAGGTACCCCTCGGCAAGGTTGGTATAGAAGTCGTTGGGGTTGCCGGGAAGCGAGAAGAGCACGCCCGGGGCGAGGAGGGTCATGTCGCCGTCGAAGGCGATCTCCCAGATCGCGAGCTGGAACGCCGCAGACTCGTCCACGGTGTCCACGGTGGCCTCAAAGGTGCCCCAGAGGCGCTGGAGACGATCGGTCTTCACCGCGTCAAAGGTGATGGGGCCGGTGACGCCACCGGAGTTCGTGGTGCTGCCGAAGAGGTCGCAGGCGGTGTAGCCGACGGTGGGGTTGAGCACATCGCGCCCGAGTTCGACGCAATAGGCGGTGAACCGATCGGCGACCGTGGTATCGGTCCCGGGGTTGCCGTCGATGCGGTCGCCGCGGAAGGTCGCCGTGGGCTCAGTGATCGCGACGTTATTCAGGACAAACTGAACGCCGGGGGTCTGATAGGTGAAATCAAACGAGAACCCGGTGTTCACGGTTCCGCCGACAGCGAGGGCAGAGCCCGCAGTGCCGAGGAGCGCAAGGGACGCAACAAAGGACGTGGTCTTCATGTGTTTCTCTCCAATCGAACGGGCTGCCTGCGTAGCACACCAACGGTCACAACCGTAGGTCGAAACCGCACTCTCTCCGCTGGCCCGCACGGGGACTCCCCGCGCGAACCACTGAGTGCCCGAGAGGCCGTTGTGAGGAAAGTGGGCGGCCGCCCGGGCGTGAGTCCATCCGCTCGACGACCAAGGGGGGTTCCCTTACTCGTCTCGCTGCTTCACGACAACAAGGTACTCGCGCAATTGGGCTCTGACCACTCGGGATGTACCGGTGTGGAAAACTGGTGAAGCAAATTGCTCGCTTGTTAGTGTTGTGATTGGTATCGCGGCCCGCCGGAGCGTCCGAGGAACTCATGGACACCGAAGGGCGAAGGGCCGGGCCATCCAGTTGCCGATCGGGGACTCCCGTCTTTCGGGGTTACGCTCAACTTTTGGAGCATCTTGCTTTTCTTCCCATCGGGGCCGAGAACTCGCCTTCCTCCCGCCCCGCGCATACTGGCGCCCACGAGCGAACACGCGCCCCGAGCAATCCCTGACTCATCATGAAGCGGCCATCCGCTGGGGCTCGTCCTTCCCGCAGCCGAGCGCGACTCTCCGAAAGCGAACGAACCCGGCACGCTATCCTCCGGCCGATCCGTGAGCGACAACAGGAACACCCCGCGCGACGATGCCAACCCGCTCACGAGTGCGGAAGAGGCGACGTGGGAGGAGCTCTATCGAACGATCAACCCGGCGGGGTTGCTCCTGCTTGCCGAGGAGTTGATCGGCGACCGCCTTCGGCCCGAGCTCGCACCCGAGGATGTGCTCAACGGTGCGCTGGCTCATGTGTGGGCAGAGCGGGCGCGGCTCGAATGGCGCGGGCCGCGGGCCTTCCGGGCACTGGTCATCATGAACATGCGGCGGCGCATCGTGGACCAGGCACGTCGGCTGGACCGGGGCCATGCCAACGAGCCCGCCGCCGGGGCCGCACTGGCCCATCACGATGAGCAGGACCACGCGGGCGAACATGAGGGGCCGGCCCGGGCGGTGCGCGACGTGCGCCCGCCGATCTCGACGACCACAACACCAAGCCGGGTGGCGTGGCTCCGCGAGCAAGCCGCAGCCATCCGCGCTGCGCTTGAGGCCGTCCCCGAGGAACAGCGCACGGTCCTGCGCCTGCGGATCATCGAGCAGATGACGGTGGTGGAGATCGCGCGGGCCCTGCGCCGCGCGCCGGAGACGGTGCGCGCACTGCTCGTCGAAGGGGCACGCACATACGCGTGGCGCCTGCGCGAGCGGCTCGGCTCGCGCGTGGGCGAGGGGGCGATCAGTCCTTAACGCGGACGATGCGGAGGAGCCCCTGCGGGCTTTCGGCCCGTGTATTGAGGGCCGTCAGCACGACCTCCGCGGCTCGAGGCGAACCATCGGCCTTGACGGCGACCATCGCCACCGTGCGCTCGCTGCGCGCAAGTTCCATGAGCGAGCCCGCGGGCGAATCCACAACAGCGAGGGTCAGGTCGCTCCAATCGGAAGCGGCGGCAAGAAGAAAGTAGTGGTACCCCGCGTCGAGCGTGAGGGCGCGGCGCAGCGACGGGGGCACGCTCTCCACGCCCGCGCGGGAGAGTGTGGCGGTCGATTCCGTCACGGTCTCCAGCGTGACACCGAGGCGTTTCTGCAGGTCGGCCAACTGGGCCGCGAGCCGGTCGGCGGGTGAGACAAAGAGCCCAGCCATGCGGTCCCGCCATGCGCCGTCGCGGGCCTTCTGGGCTTCGGCGGCCTTGCCCGAGAGGAGTTCGCGCACCAGCGAGACTGACTGCCCATAGTTGACGCCCACCGACACCCGCCGCACCGCGCCGCTGGCAAGGTCGCCCACCGCGAGCATGCTCCCGGCGCAGACCAGCCCCACGACCTCGCCCCGCTCGTTGATCAGCGGACTTCCGCTGGCGCCGCCGGTCGAGACGGCGTTATGGTGGATCAGCAGCCCATCGGGATCCGTCGTGGTGGGGGCGGCCCGGCAGAAGAAGTCCGTCACCGCGCTCACGCTTCCCGTGAGCGTCTGCAGGGCGGGGAGACCCGCGATGCCCTCCGTGGGGAACCCCGCGTAGCCGATCGGATCACCCGGGGAGGCCCCGCCGCCCGCCTCGGCGAGTTTCAGCGGCTTGCCCGCCTCGCCGCTCATGACGCGCAGCAGTGCCACGTCGCAGACCGGCACAAGGTTCGCGCTCTCAAGTTGCTGACCCGCACGGACCACCTGCCCGGCAAGGAGTTCGTTCCACGGCTCAAACGCTGGGTGATCCTCGATCGCGCCGATAAGCAGTTCACCCTCAAGCGCAGGCCCGCGCCGCGCGATGACCGCGCTCCCTTCGCCCGCGTCCTTCAGCTTTGCCCGCAGCGCCACCGCCACGTGCGCGTTGGTCACCAGCACCCCGGGCGCACCGGTCCACGCGGTGCCGAGCGGTGTAAACCCCTCCTTGTCGCGCACACCGACAAGGAGCACCGAATCCGCCGCGGCTCGAAGGGCTTCCCGCAGCGCCTCTGTGGGCGGCTTCTTGGCCAGGGCAACCTGGGTCCGTTTCTGTTCGGCAAAAATGCCCGCAAGGTCCTCCTCGCGGAGTTTCTTGAGCGTCCCCACATCGCCCGCGGTTCGATACGCGACATACGCCCCCGCGGAGCCAAGGAGCAGGAGCGCAAGAGCGACGACGATCGCGATGGTGCGCCCGCCGCGGGCGGCCTTGACATCACTGCGCGTGACATGGGCCACGGGCATGGTGGCGGCCTGGCGGCGCTGGGCGAGCGTCCCCTGCAGCGTGCCGGGGAGGTCGCCCCCGGTGGTGTGGACGGCGATGCGGGGGCCGTTCTTGCCGATGGTCAGTTCGAACGCGCCGGGGAGTTCGATCGACTGCCCCTTGCTGAAAAAGCGGCTCGATTGGCCGGAGAGTTCGACCGTCACCCCGTTGTCGTGCTCAACCGTGAGCCGCAGGCATCCTCCATCGCGCACAAGGGTGCAGTGGATGCGGCTGGCGCTCACCGTGTCCTTGGTCGGATGGAGTCGGACGTCCGCATCCTGTGCGCGGCCGATGGTGATGCGGTCCTTGGTGAACTCGCCGGTCCATGGGCTGGCAAAGCCCGAGAGCAGGTCCACATAGATCCGTTCACCGCTTTCTGGGCCCGTCGAGGTCATGGGCGATCCTTGCCGCTGGTGAGCCGGTCGTGCATGAAGACCTTGGCGAGTTTCCAGTCTCGCTCCACGGTGGGGAGCGAGACGCCGACCATCTGCGCAACCCGCGGCAAGGGGTGCCCGCAGACCATGTGCAGAGTGACAACCTCGGCCTGGCGGGCATCATGCTCGTGAAGCGCGCTCACGGTCTCCACCAGCGCATCGGCATCGCCAAGGTCAAGGGGCGTGTGCCCGCCGGTGGCGGCTTGGTGTTCGTGCAGGTCCCCGCCCCGCTGGCCCTTGCCGCGCTTGGCCGCCAATCGGCGGCGCTGCTCCTGGGCCGCGAGGCGGATGATCAGCCGCGTGGCGATGGCGAAGAAGTGCTCGCGGTTCTGCCACTCAGACCGCTGGCGGCGGAGCTCGATGATCGCGTCGTTGACGATCTGCGTGGGCTGAACCGTGAGGGCCTCAACAGGGCGACTCCCGCGCCGATCCATGCGCGCGTGCGCGATGCGGCGGAGGTCGTCGTACACCGCTTCGACCAGTTCCACGAACGCACCCTCGCGCCCGCCATTGACATCGTCAAGGATGCGGGTGACATGGCGACTTGCGTCGAGCGGAGTGGTCATCCTCAGTGGCCTTTCGAGCCCGGCTATCCCGGCTTCGTCAGGATTCTAACCGGCGACCACAGGCCAGCCCGGGAGGGGGTCAGCGGGCACGCTTCCGGGCCCCGCGATGGGCCCTGAAATCGGCCGTGAAACGGCCAATCCGCGAATTCCACCGGCCCATGATGGGGCCGGGGATCGGTCCGCACGTCTCTATGCGGTGCCGGGCACAGCGTGTGAAACCGGCCGGTTCGAAAGTCCCCTTGTTCTGGAGCGTCCCATGTTTGCTCGCCTGAATCGTTCCGCTTCGCTCGCCTCAAACCTCATGGTTGCGGCAGTGCTCGGGAGCGCAGGGGCGGCCGTGGCCAGTGTCCGCGGCGGCGAGGTGGTGGTGAACCTCAGCACCATCGAGACCCTCACCGAGCAGGTCGGCGGTCAGAAGAACGCGGGCTCGACGAAAGAGCGCCAGGGCGCGATCCGGCCCGATGAATCTGCGGATTCAGATGAGCCCGGAACTCCCCCGGCAGCGGATGAGCCCATCACCCCCTGCCTCGCGGATGTCACCGACGACGGCCTCGTGACCCCCGATGACATGGACGTCTATCTCACGGCGTTCTTTGGGATGGACGAGGGCGCGGGCATCAGCGCGGACGTGAACCGCGACGGCATCATCTCGCCCGATGACCTTGACGACTTCATCACCGCGTACTTCAGCGGATGCGGCGGCACCATCGGCTGAGCCCACCGCCCGACGGCATCGTCGCCGCGCAGAAACCAAGACTCGACACGGGATGTCACCCACCTCCTCTCCCGGCTCCGGGCTTGCTGCCCTGGGCCGGGTTTTTCTTTTCCGGCCGTCAAACATGATCGAAGCGGTCTCACGCCCCGCGCACAGCCGCAGCGGCCCGATAGTCAAACCGCAGGCCGATCTGGAAGCCCTGCTCGGCGGGGCGGCAACTGACCACCGTGCCCGCCTTGTACGCCGCGGGGATTCCCGCCGGACAGATGCTGACGCGGGCCCCGAGTTCAATCGCCCGGGACGAGGCACAACCGATGCCCGCGGGCGAAAAGTCGGTGACGGTCAGCGTGAGCACGCCGAAGCGTGGCGTGCCGCCATCGTGTTCGGCGGAGGTCTCAAGACTCTCGCCCATGGCCGCGGGCGCAGGCCGGGTTGGATCGGTGGTGAAGTAGGCAGTGACGGTCGACTCGCAGGGATTGCGGGGGACGCGGCGGCGCTCAAGGTGCAGCGTCTCATGATTTTCACGATCATCAACGAGGCGGAGCATGGGTCTTCTCCGGTTCTTGGGTCGCAGCGAGCGCCGATACGAAGGCAAAGTGGCACAAGGCCACAGCCCCAGACACTTGACGCATCGACCGAGAACGCGGGTCTGTTGAGCGGTTCACCCCGGCGCGAGAGCGATTCTCTCCAAACAAGAACCAATCAGAAAGCCGCGAAGCCGCCGGTGCGGGCCTGCTTGCCGCGCTCAGGCGCTCCGTCGCAAGGGCTCATCCCCCAGCGGCGCACTGATGGTGCGCACGTCCATGCAACTGGCGGCAAGGGCACGTAGGCGCAGTTTGAAGAGGGGCGAATCGTCGAGAAACTGGAGCCCGGCGAGTCTGTGCAGCAGCCCATCCGGACGCAACCAGCAGACGCGGGCCCGGCATTCGAGCGCTCCCTCCGGGCAACTGAGCAAGAGCGGTGTCTCCATGCCGCGGTGCAGGCGCGAGAATCGGCTCACACGCAGGCGGATCCCCGTCTCTGAGAACTCGACCGCGGGTCCGAAATCCGTGAGCAGGGCATCGGCGCGCACCCGGCCGCGACGGCGCTTGTCGCCGGCACTGGCGCTGTCGCCACGAATGACCAAGAGCGGGGTGTTGCGGAAGAACCTCACGATCAACGTTGGAGATCGACCCGGCGACCCCCGGGGTTGTGGCGCGACCCCAAGGGCCGAGCGCAGATGCGGAAGGGGCGCAAGGTGTGCGGGCGAGGGAAGGGCGCGCGGGCGGATAACTGAGCGCGGCTATGCTGTCGCATGATGCAGAACCGAGCGGCGACGAGTGTGGTGGCCCGCGTGTTGGCGTGTGTGGTGGCGGCGGGGTGCGCCATCGGGCTCGGTGGGTGCGCGGGCGGGCCGGCGCCGACCGTGAGCGTTGAGGACGCGGTGGTCACCGAACGCACTGAGCAGGGCGTGGTCGCGCTCTTCACGATCGCCATCGAGAACCCCACGGCCGAGCCCCTGCCCATGCGGAGCGTCGATTACTCCCTGGCCCTCGGCGGTCGCGAGGTCTTCCGCGGCGTGCGGGCGCCGACCGTGACCCTGCCCGCGTCGGGGACGCAGCGCTTCAAGATCCCCGCTGCGATCCGTGCGGCGGACTTGCCCCAAGGGACCTCCGCGGGGCTCTTCCAGTTCACGCTTCGCGGGCGGCTTGTCTATTCCGAGCCCGGGCCGATCTCGGAGATCCTCTTTGACTCGGGCGTCAGCCAGCCGGAGGCGGGGTTCAGTGGCGAGGGCGTACTCGATCTTGGCCGCTAAGCTGGCCCCTCACCAGAAGAGGTCCACCACGCCGGCGGCGCCGACCAGGCAACTGACCATGCCGTTGAGCGTGAAGAAGGCAAGATCAAGCCCCGCCTTGCCGCGCCGGGCCAGAACAGCATGCTCAGCGATGAGCAGCACCCACACCACCGCCACGGCCGCAAGAAAGAGCCACCCCAGCCGCGGATCGCGCAGCCCCGCGATGAGCAGCGCCGCCCCCGCGCCGGCGTGCATGACCCGGCTGAGCATGATGGCCCGGGCCGGGCCCAGGCGCGAGGGGATGCTGTGCAGCCCGGCGCTCGCGTCAAAGTCCGTGTCCTGCAGGGCGTAGATGACATCAAACCCCGCGACCCAGAGCGTGACCATGAGCGCCATCCACCAGAGCGTGGGCGTCGAGAGCAGCGATTCCGGCCGGACAGCAAGGGCCGCCGCCAGCGGCGAGAGTGCGAGGGCCGTCCCGAGCAGCAGATGGCAGAGCAGTGTGAACCGCTTGGCGAATGAATAGAACGCAAGCCACGCCAGCACCAGCGGCGCGAGCGCAAGGGGCCAGATGTTCCTATCGTGCAGCGCGAACCCCCCCGCGCCGAGCAGAAAGAGCGCCGCCGACACCGCAGCGAACGCCACCCCGCTACGGAAGGGCAGTGCCCCACGCGCAATCGCGCGCCGAAGAGTGCGCGGGTTTGCCGCATCGATCCGGGCGTCGGCCAGCCGGTTGATCAACATCGCCCACGTCCGGGCCGTGACCATGCAGAAGACCACCAGCGCGGCCTTCACCGCGAACGCGCCCCCAGAGATCGACTCATCACGAGCAAGGAACGCCCCCAGCACCGCGAACGGCAGGGCGAAGACCGAGTGGGCCAGTTTGATGTCCGCCGCGGCGACCGCGAGGCGCGAAACAAGCCCGCGCACCGGGGCATCAGGGAGCGACATGGCCGCTACGGGGGGCATGATCGAGGGTATGCGAACGCCCCCTGTTTGGGTCCGAGCGCGGGAACGTTCGCACTCTTCCCGCGTGGCTCGCGGCCCGCCGTCTACTCCGGCACTCGCGCGCCCGGCGAGAGCCCATCAAACGCCGCCAACTCGAGCGCCACGGCCCGCCAGCGGTCTTTCTCCAGCCGCCAGTGGATGGTCCACCACATCCCCACGGGCAGGTTGGCCGCCGCGGCCACGGCCTGCACCCGAAACTGCGTCCGCGCGACATTGGCCCCATCGAGTGCCGCCGAGAGCCGCGAGGTCGTGGCGTGGCGATTGGTGAGCGCAAAGCGGCCGAGCATGTCGGTGTTCACTTGTCGCACAATCTCTGGTTTGGCCCGGTTGCTCGGCTGGCCCAGCACCGTGAGCGTGGCCTGATCGAGCAGCGCGGCGTCCACCGCAGCGCCATCAGCCCGGGCCACGGCATCCACGAGGGCCACGGTGGCCATCTCCAGCCGCTCGCGCTCGGTGGTGACGGCGAACGACAGCACGACATTCCCCGCCGCCAGCGCACCAAGCGCCAGTGGCAGGATCAAGGCCAGGCCCGGGCGCGTGTGTCGCAGCATGAACCACGCCACCACGCCCGCGGCGACCAGCGCGATCGCCGTCGTCCAGGGAGATTCAAAGAGGTGGGCCTCAAGAAACGGCGGCCCGGGGAGCGCGGGGGGCGGCGCGGCCTCGCCGAAAAGTCCCCCCGCCTGCGCCAGCGTCACCCCGGCGGAGGCCGGGAGGAGGAGGATGCCGGACGCGAACGGCGCGATGAGAGCGGTTGCAGGCACACTGCACGATACGGAGGGTGAGGGGCGACCGGTTCGGCGCGCAGCCGCGCCGGTTAGGAGTTCCACCATATTTACGCACTTGGATGAATGCCGGGCTTGAAGCACGGCCGAAAGAGGTGAACAACTGGCGGCCCACGTTGGGAGACCTGCTCAAGGATCGACGAACACCAACCCGGCAACGAACCGGCGCGAGCGCTTCGGCGCATCGCTCAGTTCTACCCGGTCAAGAAAGCGACGGAAACAGGATGGGCGCAAAGCGAAGGAAGGTCCGGCGGCTGGTGTTGTGGCTCGCGTGCCCCGCCTCCGTGGTGCTCGCCCTGCTGGTGGTCTGGTGGTCGCAGCAATCAGGCGTGCAACCGCTCACAACGGCCCAGGCCGGGCTGGTGCTCGGGTTGATCGTCCTTCCCGGGGCCACCGGAGCCGCGGTGCTGGTTGACCGTTCCGCCGCCCGCCGCGCGCGCCGGGCCCACCCCGCCAACAGCGCCCGCTCGCCTGAAGCCCTCCCGGGACCCGTGAAGGTCCACGCCCCTGAGGCCGGTGGTCGAACACCCCACGGCTCCTCTCATCAGCACGCCAAAGCCGCGCGAACCACCTGACCCTTCAGCGCGACAGCGTCGCTATCCGCGATTGAATGATCGGGTGCGTCGGCCTGTCGGCCACGATCACGCCGTAGTTCCGTTCGAGCAGCCGGCCCTGCGTGTAATCGAGCGGTGCACCCGACAGGTCCGTAACCACAAGCCCCGCCGCCGTCGCGATCGTCGCCCCCGGCGCGGCGTCCCAGATCCAGTCCCTGCGCATGTTCGCGGGCTTGCGGACGAGCACATCCGCCTGACCCCTGGCCAGTACAGCGTACTTCGCCTGGCTATCGAGGCCGGCGGGTCGGGCCGCAGGAGTGCCTTCAGCATTCAGCGCACCCACCAGCCGGGCCGTAGTCGTGTGGTCTGAATGGGTGGAATCAAAGGACTGGCAGAAGCGCAGCGGCCCCGGCCCACGCTCCCGTCCAACAGGCCGCAGCCGATCCGCCCCGCGCCCGCAAGCCGCGCCAAGCAGCGACCACGCCTCCCCCGCCTGTGCGAACGCCAGCAACGTAAGTCCTGTCGGGTCGGGGTCCGTGAAGGGCCGCTCAAAGTCCTCAGAGAGGTTCGGGCACGCCATCGCCGCCACGGTCGGCCGCCCACCCTCGATCAGCGCAAGGCACACCGCGTATTGGTGCCCCCGGATAAAGCCCTTGGTCCCGTCGATGGGGTCGAGCGTCCAGAAGGGCGCACCCCCCGCCGGAACCTCCGACGCCCCCGCATCAAGCCCATCGAGCAGGTCACCCTCACTCGCCCCGGGGCACGCCTCGCGGAGCGCGGCAAGCGTGGGCCCGCGCAGGTGGGCCCCCTCCGCCGAGCGAAGGTGGACCGCCGATTCCTCACCCACCACCACCACCGCCCCAAGAGCGCGCCGCAGTTCAAGAACCACCGCCGCCTGGGCCGCATAGTCCGCGATCGTCACCTGCGTGTCGTCCCTCTTGGCAATCCGATCCGCCCCAGAAAGCCGCCGCTGAACAACCCGCGTCAACCGAGCCGCGGCATTCACCGCCACAAACGCCGCGGCGGCCTGTGGCGGGAGCGGGCGGAATGAATGGGCTGGGGTCGGGGGCGAGTCTTCCGGCGTGGGAGCGCTCATGCTGCACCAGAGGGGGTGCAGCGAGGGATGCAAGGCCGGGGCGCGGGGGGCGGGGGGCGTGGGCCGGCCTGTGTGCGGACCGCGCGCCCGGGCGGCGCGGTGGGTGCCCGAGCCCGCTGACGCGGCAGGTAGTACGCGGAGGAGCGTGGGACGCCCAGCCAGCGACAGACTTTGCTCGTTGAGATGGTCGTGCCCTCGCTCCGCAAGGCGCTGACCACAGCGGTTAC
>JBQTIJ010000328.1:0-12202 GCA_052388255.1 Phycisphaerales bacterium | reverse complement strand
CGCAGCTTCGTCACAATCTGTTCCGCTGAATGTCTCGTCCGCTTCATCTTGAGAGTCTCCTGGACCCCGCCGGGGTCCGTTGGGACTCTCATAGGCCTGGATCAGGTTCTGGGGGGCAGGTCAAGGCGGTGCTTCTCTTCGCCGTCGATGGAGCCGGAGTGAAGAGACACTTCAAGTCCTTCGCGGCGGGCTTGGTCACGAAAACTGAGCGTCTTGTCTGAGCACGTCCCGCCGGGCAGGAGGTCCAACTGAGGATCGTCGTAGAGCAGTCGCAGGTTGTGAAAGGGCTCCCTCCGGAAAGTCTCGAGCATGAGCGACTCGACCCTTCGAAGTACTTGGGTCGCTGCATCAGGAGTGCTCATCGGTGCCCTGCCCCGCGTGCATCGATGAGGACATCGAACACCGGATACGCGTGAAAGTACGGGTTTGACGCATCGAACGTGAACTGCTCGCGCCATACATCGCGAAGCTCTTCGCGCTCGCTCCTTCCGTTTCGGCGAAGGTACCGGACGACCTCCCCTCTCACCCCGCTGCCGACATCGAAGGATGTCTTCTTTCTCTGGAGCACTTCTGGCGGAAGGACGCCCTCGAATCGGCGCCGGAGCATGACCTTGTTCTCATTGGCTCCGTAGAGATCGTCGAAGCTGAGACCCTCGGCAAACGCGCGCACAGCCCGATCGAGGAATGGGCAGCGGGCCTCTACACCATGTGCCATACTGGTGAGGTCAAGGCGACGAAGCTCAGTGACCGACAGGTCGCCGATCAGTTGTTGGCGCACTTCTCGCCATGGGTCGCTCGGACTGAACATGTGGTACCCTCCGAACAACTCATCGGCACCCTCTCCCGTGAGCACGACCTTCATGCCTGCTTGGCGAACGGCTTCAGCGAGCACGTACGTCGCGAGTCCATTGCTGACGATCGAAGGGTTGAAGCTCTCTGTTGTATAAACGACACGCCGCAGGAGTTCAGGAATGCGCTCGCGATCTGGCAAGGGCACGACGCGCACATCCTTCAGCCCCAAAGCTGCCGACATCACGTCCACGGCTTGCCGGTCCTTGCTGTTGTCGTCGCCAAGTGTGAAGTAGATCGCGTCGGCTCGATGGCGTGCCACGAGCGCCGCAACCAGGGAGCTGTCGAGTCCTCCGCTCAGGAGCACGCCGAAGGGCTGACCGACGGCGGGCAGACGCTTGCGGACAGCTGCTTCGAGCAGAACAGCGAGGTCGTCAGGGCGGGGGACAGATTGATGGCCTGCAAGGTGTCGCACCTTGCCGGTTGTTGTTTCGACAGACGAAACGCCAAGGGGCAGCGGCGAGAACCACTCAATCTCCTCGAGCGCCTTGAGTTCACTGGTGACAAAGATCTCTTGCCGCGAGCGGCCAACGAAGAGTGGCTTCTTCCCAATGTGATCGCGAAGGCAAACGACATGCCCATCCGAGGCGTTGAAAACCACGCCCGAGTAGAACCCATCCATCTCATCGACAATCTGGGCACCCAAGCGTCGATAGAGTGGCAGAACCACATGTACATCGCACGCACAAGCCGCGAGACCGTGCGCAGCTGCAAGGGTGGAGTGGTTGTAGATCTCACCATTGATCGCCCCGACCAGCTCGCCGTGAACATAGGGTTGACGTCCGATCCGACCAACCCCGTTGATCTCTAACCGAGCAAAACCGAGTGCAACCTGCGATCTGGACCAGACCGCCAGATCGTCGGGGCCCCGATGCCTGAGTCTCTCGACGCACGTGAGAATGCGCGAGTTCGCCTGCGGACCAGCAAGAAGGACAATGCCACACATGCGACTATCCCCCTCGTTCCTCGGCGCTGCCTTACCCATTGCTCTCAGCGAGTCGCAGCTCTGAGCGTACTTGTATCAGGAGCGATCCGAGGCGGTTTCTGCCCGTGCCATTCCCACCGTCTCCCCAGTACGAGTCAAGCGCGGTATGCTCAACGAGCGTTCGTTCCGCCGTTCTCAAGAGCATTCTGCCCAAGTCGGGGTGCTGCCGGAATTTTGCCTTCAGCCCTACAAGCATGACCTGCTCCTTGATGAACTCCCAGTCGTCTCTCCGATGTGACTTGGCGAGTTCCTCGGCGAACTGCTTTGCTTGTGTTGGGGTCTCGGCCAAGCGGACCAGCTCATCATTGGGCGTGCCTGCGAACTTTTGTGACTGGTAGTAGTGCTCCACGGTGGGCCACACCCGGTCATGCAGAAACACAGCATGATGCGAGAAGTTTGACAGCCAGCCCCACGCCTTCGCCGAGTGATAGAACCGGATGGCGCCTGACGTCAGTTCCCCCTCATCTCCCAGGGTCAGTTGGTGGCCGAGTTTCTCGTTCTTTACGCGAAGGTACGCGTCATTCTCGGGTCGCACGATGGCCGGAATCCTGACCATCTCCACTCGAATGCCAGCGCCCTGCAGAAAATCCCGCTTGCGAGGGTTGTTGGAGATGAGCCGCACGTCATCGAGGCCAAGCTCCTTCAGCAATGCAACGACATCGCCGTAGGTACGGACATCCTGCTGTAACCCGAGTGCGTCATAGGCCTCGCATGTGTCGATTTGCTGTCGCTGCATGAGACCGACTGCCCGGATCTTGGCTGACAGTCCGTGCCCCCGGCCTTCTTGGAGCATATGGCACAGGATGCCCCGGCGCTCGTTGGCGATGAGTTGGAGCGACTCGCGCAGTTGATCAGCACAATCACAGTCGTGTGCCCCAAAAATCTCCGACGCGAGGCAGGAGGAGTGGATGCGTAGCAGTGGCGTCGGACCCTGCGCACGGAGGTCGCCGAAGCACACAATGCGAAGCAAGTCATTCCCAGACCAATACATCCGAAAGACACCGAGCGAGGTCGGCAGCTCGCACCAGTTGGAAAGCGTGTTGTCGAACGAAGGACTCACGTTGCGGCTCCGGCGGCCAGTTGTGCGTGAAGAGGAGTAATGTCGACTGGCGTCGCCGATGCGTAGTCATCTGCGATCGCCTGCAACGACTCGAGGAAGACTTCTATGTCGGCGGTCTGCGAGGAGAGCACGCCGACACGGATCTCCTCGAGTATCTCGGAGGTAAACCATGTATCGAGAGCAGCGATCAGGCGGCTGAGCTCGTCGCCGCGGGCGACTCGACGGAGCGAGTCACGGAGGTCACCGACGCGGCACAAGCTGCTCTGCAGGTCTTCAAGGCGTCGGTCGCGATGACGACGCATCAACGCCACGACCTCCTGCGTTTCTGCGGACGAGAAGGCGAGCGTATGCCAGGGCCTCTCGCGCAGGAACTCTGCCAATGCAGCGTACACAGCAGCCCCGAGGACCTCATCCTGGACTTTCTCGATGTCGAGCACCGGCGCATCGCTGGCGAGCCCGACATGGACGACCGGGAAGGCCACGGCTCTGATCTTCATACGACGATACTGCCGATTGACGATCGCCCAGAGCATGTCCGACCTCCGCGTCTCGCGCGCCCCCAAACGAACCGCCGTGTTTGGAGTCATCGTCAGTGCACGGTGGGTGAGCACGAAGGTGTGACCACCCCGATTGACGGAATCTCTCGCTGCCGTTAATGGGTGCTGGGGCATTGGCGCGATGACCGGCCGTGTGAGCGGTTCTCCCCTCAGGATGCCATGGGCGCCCTCGATGAGCCGAGCGTAGGCCGACGGCACGGACTCACCCTCGCTCACCGGCTCAATCCAGAACGGCTGTGAGAGGTGCTCGGAATGCTTGCGAGAGAGGTCGTAGTAGTAGTCGGGGAACCTCGCTCGCAAAGCCGCGTTCTCGGCCGAGCGGTCTGGAAGCATGGCCGAAGTGGGGAGGCCCTGGAGCCAAAGCATGTTGTGGAAGAGATCGACGAGTCGACACTGCACACCATGGAGCGGTGGGTTGGGGGATACGCCTTCACAAGCACCGATCAATACATCGAGTCCATCTTCGCGGAAGGCAGGGAGCCAGGACAGATACCACCGGGCGCGGGCGTCGACGCGCATGTCATCGTCAAGAACCCAGCCGAACGCATCAGAGTCGGCTTTCATCACCTCGCCCAGGTAACGCTGCAACATCGTGCGCGCGGTGGCAATCCCCATTCGTCCCTTTGGACGCTCGTGAAGGCGGGTGCCGAACGCACCATGCGACGCATCCATACGTTGCTGTGCGACACTGACAACGGCGATCTGGAGCGGCAGCGCTCTCGCAGCCCCAACAACTACCGCAAGGCTATCGCCGGGGCTTGCGTTGTCCAGCACAAGCACGACGAGGCGCTTGATATGCTCGTAAGTGGCGAGCCGTCCAAGGTCACAGAGGAGAGGAAAAAGCACCTTGGGCGTGGTCGTGATAATCCCGACGCACAGCGACAACGGCCGGTGAGCCGGCGCCGAGGGCGGGGCCTGGGGCTGGGGCCACCACACCGTGCGGCTGGCGAGTGTGCCCAACTCGTTGTCGGCGTGAAGCGACATTCGAACCCTCTGGTCAGTTCTTGGTAAAGCGATCGCGCACCGCAGTGCTGCGCGGGATGAGCCAGCCGTCAAGCCAGGCGAAGTCGAGGTCAGTGCCGTCGAGGACCTCCAGAGCGGCGCTCGTTCTCTGGAGCAAAGGGCGCCCCCGGACGTTGAACGAAGTGTTCAGCACGCATGGGGGCGCTCCCAGATGTTGCAGTGCGATCAGCAGGGTGCCAAGCACGCACGATTCGTCTGCAACCATCTGGACTCGCGCGGTGCCATCCACATGAACCGCTCCCGCAAGTCGTTCACGCTCAGAGTCCCGGACCCGCACCGCGAAGGACATGAACGGCGAGCGAGGCGGATCCTCGAAGAACTGATGGGCCGCGCTCGCGAGCACCGCCGGGGCCACTGGTCGATACCACTCGCGCGACTTGATGCGATCGTTGATGCGCTCCCGCAATGCGGGGCGGTCCGGCCTCGCGACGATCGACCGGTTGCCGAGCGCTCGCGGCCCCAGTTCAGCTCGCCCTTCCGCGATGCCGATGATGGCTCCCTCAAGAATGAGACGCGCCACGACATCAATGGGTAATCGACGTCCACCACGCCCCACAACCTCAGAGGCCGTGACATCCTGCACAAGATCGAGGCCCGCGAACACACTCGGCGGTTCAGTTGGAGACTCGACCGACCAAAGTGCTCCGACGGATATTCCAGCGTCGTTGGGAGCCGGCGGCACGTGGACCGGGTACCCGACCCGCCGGCGTATGCGTTCATTGGCGACAACGTTCAGTGCACAGCCACCCGTGAGAACAACGCCGTCAACGCTGGCGTCAAGGTGTGCTTCGACGGCTTCTTCGAGGAGTGACTCAAAGACGGCCTGGCTTGTTGCCGAGAGAGTGTGAGCATCATCTCGCGAGAGCGAATCACTCTCAAGCTCGAGGTCGAGCGCTTCTCCGAGAGAGTACAAAGCCTGGGTCGGTTCCTGATAATGTCGGTAGTAGTCCTCAACAGCGCTCATCCATTCTGGGCGTGGCACTCCGAGCGCGGCGTACGCCATCAGCTTCCCGGCCAAGGAGAGATGCCCGGCTCGTGGCTGCGGCTGTCGCCCTGTAACCTCCGCCATAGTGGTACCGAGGGCGCGGTATGGCGTGCCGAGATTGAGGGCGAGCAAAGCGACGGGCACCAGAGTGTTGGTCCTCTTCTCGAAGCGAAACACCCGGAATGTGCCGTCATTGCCTCCACCATCGAAGGAGAACACAAGGGGATGCTCGAAGGGCGCGTCGTGAACACCGTGGAGCGCATGCGCAACGTGATGATCGACGGTTCTCCAAGAGCCAGCCGAAACAACTTCCGCCAGGACGCGCCGTTTCGATGGCATCACCCAACTGGTCACGGCAACGTCGAAGTGCTCGAGTCCGGTGGCCTCACGTACGACGGCCATAGCACGGGTCCATTGCTCGCGAAACGTATCATCGTCCTTGGCACACGCGAAGTAGCGTTGCTCGAAGAGTCGCTCAAGCTCGAGCACAAGCAGGAGCTTTCCGGACTCTGCAACCGCGACGCTGGCGTCATGCTGGGTGTGGAAAGCAATGACTCTCACACGGACTCCGAGTTGAATAGCGGCCGCAGGACCCGGCTTACCCAGTGAGGGTCGTCGGGCACAATGAAGCGGGGTTGAACCGCCGCTCCTTGTTCCGCCGGCAGGTTTCCCAGCCCCAACACGCATCGGTACCCACAGGAATAGAGGCCGAGCGGATCCTCTGGCGCCGAGCCATTGGGGAGGGCGATGGTACGAACTCGCGCACCCAACGCCGTGAGCCACTCAAGAGAAGCCCGTGCCTCGCCAGCCACGTCAGCGGGCTCCATCGCGTCAAAGGGCGTGTGCGTGACTCCGTGAGAGCCGATTGTCCATTCCGCCGCCATCAGCTGACGAAGTTCCTTGCGGCTGAGGTACCCACGTGATCCCTTGACATCAGAACCTAACTGCCTCGCCAATGACTGAAGCGTTGCGCTCTGGGCGGCGGAAGTGGAGCGGAGATAGGCCCGGCGCTCGGGTCCATCGACCAAACGCGCGCGCCCTTCGCGATAACGAAGATCGTACGCGAAGGACCCGTGTTCGAGGTCAAGTGATCCCCGGACGCGATCGGCGGCGAGCAGGACGTCATACCACTGATCGGCGGGAAGTGATCGCTCGGCTATGCATGTGGGGATAAAGACTGTCCCGGTCGTGTCGTGCGCTACCGCGTTCAGAGCATCGCGATAACCATCGTCAAACGTCAGCCACACGGCGGGCCTTGCCAGGGTTCGGTGCCCGGCAAGAACGTCCAATGCCACCCCTTCAGAGACGACATCGGCGAGCCGAGCGATGTCGCGGAGTTGAGTGCGGAAGCTCGCCATCTGAACCGCCGTCCCCCGCTCAAGGTATGGCCATGCGGTGGCAGTATCGCCTTCCTCGATGAGCCGGTGGTAACAGAGAATCGCGAGTGATGGCGACACTCAAGACTTTAGCAGGCCGCCGAACACTCCTACCCGTCGGTACCATGACCCTCCTCCGCGCCTGCCATCGGTTCGGCTGACTCTCAATGATCCCCGCTCCCGCCCGTTGCTCACTCCGCAACCACCCACCCGCACCCCACCTCTCCCCCCTCAAGCGTTTTTCAACCCCCTGCTAACATCCCCCCATGACGCTCGCCGCGTTCCTCGAGCACTGGACGCTCTCGGACAACCCATTCAAGGGCGAGGAAGCGCGCCAGGATGCCGTCTTCACGCGCCTCTCCGCTCTCCCCGAGCCCCTGCCCACCGCCCGCCCCTTCGGCTTCGCCGGCTCCCCTCGCCCCGGCTCGCGCGTCCAGCATCCGGACTTTGAGAAAATCGCCGGCGACTTCTCCCGCCCTTCGACCTCCATCGTCTTCGGCGAAAAAGGCAGCGGCAAGACCGCCATCCGGCTCCAGATCGCCGAACACGTCGCCGCGTACAACCACGCCAACCCCGGTGCCCGCATCCTCCTCGTCCCCTTTGACGAGCTCAACCCCGTCCTTGACCGTTTCGTCGCCCGCGTCCTCCCCTCCATTCGCGACAAGAAGGCCGGGCCCGCCGAAGCGCTCAAACTCCTCCGCCTCGTCGATCACCTCGACGGCATGCTCCTCCAGGTTGTTCCCCGCCTCGTCGATGCCCTTCTTGAAGACGGGCAGAGCCGCATGGCTGGCGACCGCGCCGCCGCCATCGACCTCGGTACCGACATCAAAAAGCAGGCCCGCGCCCTCTCGCGCACGCTCAAACGCGATTTCCTGATCCTCCAGAGTGTCTACGACCGGGCCGAGGGGAGCGGTGCGGGCATGAGCACCGGCGGGGCCGAGGAGCGCACCGCCGCCCTCCGTCGCCGTCTCGGCCTGCGCAAGCCTTGGTTCGGGTATGTCGAATCCTCGATCGCCCTTCTTGGTTGGCTCGCTCCCCTCGGGGTCTTCCTTGCATCGCTCAAAGTCCCGGAGGCCAAGATCAGCCCCATCTGGGTCACGTCCTTCTTCGTCGCCCTCGGTGTCTGGATGGCCTTCGTCCTCAAGCGCATCTTCGGCGAGCGCCTCGTGGTCGGCCGCGTCGCCCGCCGCCTGCGCAAGCAGATCCGCACCTCCGGCCGTCATGAGGCCTCGTACGCCGACTCCGTGCGCGAGCTCCCCCCCGCCTGCCGATCCTCCGCCGTCCTCCCCCTCAACGACTCTGACGACCTGCGCTACGCCATGGTCGATCGCCTCCGCCGCGCCCTCGCCCCCTTCGGCTACGCCGGCGCCGTCGTCATCGTCGACCGCGTAGACGAGCCCACCGTCATCAGCGGCGATGCCGACCGCATGCGCTCGGTCGTCTGGCCACTCCTCAACAACAAGTTCCTTCAGCAGGATGCCATCGGCATCAAGCTCCTCCTCCCCATCGAGCTCCGCTACCTCCTCTTTCGCGAGAGCACCTCCTTCTTCCAGGAAGCCCGCCTCGACAAACAGTGCCTCGTCGAGCGCCTCGCCTGGACCGGCCCCATGCTCTACGACCTCTGCACCGGCCGCCTCAACGCCTGCCGGCCCGCGGGTGCTCAGCCCATCACCCTCGCCGACCTCTTCGCCGAGGATGTCACCCGTCAAGAACTCATCGACGCCCTCGACCAGATGCACCAGCCGCGCGACGTCTTCAAGCTCGTCTACCAGTGCATCAGCGAGCATTGCAGCAACGTCACCACCGACCAAGCCGTTTACCGCGTCAGCAAAGCCGTCCTCGACATGGTTCGCAAACAGCAGGTCGAACGGGCCCGGCAGTTGTACATGGGCGTCAGGCCGGCCTGACCGGTCCCCCCGACAAGCCGCCGCCCACTCAAACCTACCCTTCCGTCTGCCCTCGCCACTGCCCAATCCCGCCCGGCCCAAGGTCCTCTGCGCCATGTCCGGCGGCGTCGATTCTTCCGTCGCCGCTGCCCTCCTCCTCCAGCAGGGCTATGACGTCGTCGGCTGCTTCATGCGGCTCGGCTCACCCGGCGAGTCGCTCGATGAACTCGTCCCCGCCGAGTCGCCCGCTGCGGCGTGCAAAGTCGGGCACCAGGGCTGCTGCTCCATCAACGACGCCCAGGACGCCCGCCAGGTCGCCGCTCTGCTCGGCATCCCGTTCTACGTCTGCAACTTCAAGAAGGACTTCGGCCGCATCATCGACTACTTCGCCGATGAATACGCCGCGGGCAGAACCCCCAACCCTTGCGTTCGCTGCAACGACTGGCTGAAGTTCGGCAAACTCCGCGACTACGCCCGCCAGATCGATGCCCAGTACGTCGCCAGCGGGCACTATGCGCAGGTCGTCACCGGGCCCGATGGTCCGCGCCTCCTCCGCGGCATTGACGACGACAAAGACCAGAGTTACGTGCTCTTCGGCGCTGCCCGTTCTGAACTCGCCCACATGCTCCTCCCCATCGGCGGGATGCGCAAGAGCGACGTCCGCGAGAAGGCCCGCGCCCTCGGCCTCCCTGTCTTCGACAAGCCCGATAGCCAGGAAATCTGCTTCGTGCCCGACAACGACTACGCCCGCCTCGTCGAACGCCGCCGCCCCGCCCTGCCCCGCGAAGGTGCCATCCTCGACACACAGGGCCGCGAGATCGGTCGCCACTCGGGACAGCACCGCTTCACCCTCGGCCAGCGCCGCGGCGTCGGCGTCGCGCTCGGCCACCCCATTTATGTCGTCGGCAAGGACCCGCTGCTCAACACCATCACCGTCGGCCAGAGCGATGCGCTCCTCTCAGCCGGCTGCACCGCGGCGGAGGCCAACTGGCTCGCAGATGTGGCGGTGGGGGCGCGCCTGCTCGTGAAGTACCGCTACAACTCGTGCCCGATCCCGGCACTTCTCTCCGCACGCGCAGACGCCGCGCCGAAGGCAGCGCCCGCGCCCAACTACTCCGGCCGCACCGGACGCTTCACCGTGGAGTTTGACGACCCCCAAAACGCCGTCACCCCGGGCCAGGCCGTGGTGCTCTATGACGCCTCCGAACCAGCACGGGTGCTCGGCGGCGGGTGGATCGAATCAACAACCCCGCCTTGCAGCGCATGAGCCCCCGGCCCAGAAAGCACTGAGCATCAAGGGTCAAGTGTGCAGCGCTAACGACGGTTCCCTACAGCGGTTTCAGCCCGCCTCCTCGCTCCACCTCACGGCTGAGCACGAACGCGATCGTTCAACTTCCCCATCTGCTCCTCAATCCGCTCAAGCGTCTCCAGCCGTCGCGCGATATTCATGATCTCTGTCTGCGCCTTCACGTTCACCTGATAGTCAAGATCCGTCCGCAGCCGGTCCTTCTCACTCTGCCGGTTCTGGCTCACCATCACAAAGATCGAAAGAAAAATCGCCTCCAGCGACACCACCATGGTCAGCAGCCCGAACGGGAACGGGTCAAAGCTCATGAACTTCGGCGGCCGCTCCATCAGCAGGCCCACCACGTTCAGCCCGATCCACCCGCCGAACCAGCACAGGTGAAAGAGCGTGAACCACTGGCTCGCCGCCGTCGTCGCGATCACATCGCTCACCCGCTGCCACAGGTTCATCCGCCCACTCTCGAAGACCTCATTGGGGTTCTTCATCTGCCGCAGCGCCTCAGTGCTCGCCCGCTGCCGATGCCCCATCACCGTCAGCACCTCGATGGCCACGTCCGGCCGCCGCCGGATGAACGAGTGAAACGCCTCCCGGCTCAGCACCAGCAGTTCGCTCCCCTCGATCGCCCGCACCGTTGCCGTCCGGGGTCCGCCATCAAGGAGCGAGATCTCCCCAAAGAAACCCCCCGGCCCCAGCGTGTTGATCGTTACATGCTCCCCCTGCTCGTTGGGCACGGTAATCGCCACCATGCCCGACTGAACCATGAAGAAGCTCTCACCCTTGTCCCCCAGCCAGAAGATCGTCTGGTTGTTGGCCACATGCTGGCGCGTCATCGTCGAAAGCAGTTCCGCCCGCTCACCCGCCGAAAGCCGCGCAAAGAGCTGAATGTGCCCAAGCGGGTCCTCCGCGCTGGTCTGCTCGGGCTGCACGCCCATGTAGAACTGCGACGCCGGTAAGGCCCGGCCATCGGTCGAATCGGGCTTGCCAGTCGGCGGGGGCGTCTGCGCCATGGGGAGTAGATTACCCGTTTCGGGCCGCGCTGCCCACCCTCCGCCGTCTCTTGCCGTTCTTCGCCTTCCCCCCAAGCCCCATCGCCACCACCCGCCGCTGGGCCGACGAAAGCGCCTCAGCCGCCAGCGCCGCCTCAGTCACCCACTCATCGCCCGCGCCTGCTCCCGTCCTCTCGCCCCGCACCACCCGAAAGCGAAACTCCCGGTGCGTAGTCTGAAACTCAAACTCACCAACCACCGCCCCCGCCCGCAGCCCCGTCGCCTTCTCCACCTCCCGCCCTGTCGCAAACCGTGCCCCCCGTTCCACCGTCGGGCACTCCAGCATCCCCGCCCACATCTTCTCCGGCCCGCGCCGCCGCAGCAGCACCTCCCCCCGCCCGTTCACCACCACCACTGAAAGCGCAAACACCCGTCCCTTCTCCTTCCGTTGCCTCGGCGCGGGGATTGTGCCCTGGAGCCCCGCCCGCCGCGCCCGGCAAACCCCGCGCAGCGGGCACTCCCCACACCGCGGCTCCCCCGGTGCCGGCAGGCAGACCGTCGCGCCTAATTCCATCAACCCCTCGTTGAAGGCCCCCGGGCTTTCCGCTGCCCGAACCAGCGACTCCGCCCGGGCCCAGGTCCAGTCGGCCTGCACAACCCCCCGGCGCGCTTCCAGCAGCGCCAGCACTCTCTGCACATTCCCATCCACGATCGCCGCCCGCTCCCCAAAGACGATCGACGCAATCGCCCCCGCCGTATACGGACCCACACCCGGCAGAGTCCTGAGCGCCGCCACGCTCCCCGGCACCTCTCCCCCGAACCGCAGAACGATCTCCCGCGCCGCTTGGTGCAGGTGCCGCGCCCGCCGGTAATACCCCAGCCCCGCCCACAGCGCAAGCACCTCCCCCTCCTCCGCCGCGGCCAACGCCCGCACCGTCGGGAACCGCGCCATGAACCGTCCGAAGTACTCAACCACCCGGGTCACCTGTGTCTGCTGCAGCATCGCCTCCGAGACAAGTGCGGAGTACCCGTCCCGCCCCGCCCCCCGCCATGGCAGATCCCGCGCCGGGATCGCATGATCGCCAGTCGTGTGGCGGCGTGGTTTGCGGTCTCGGCGCGGGATCTGCCATGGCGGGGGGCGGGGCGGGACGGGTACTCCGCACTTGTCTCGGAGGCGATGCTGCAGCAG
>JBQTIJ010000327.1:0-3316 GCA_052388255.1 Phycisphaerales bacterium | reverse complement strand
ATCGGTAACTGGGCTCTTACTGGCACTCGTGGGTGCGGGGATCATGCTCGCGGGGTTCGGGCTTGCGCTGCGCGAACTGCTGGGGATGTATGGGTCAGCGCTGACGGACCCGATGCGGGAGACGGCGGCGACCGATGGGCGGGCGGTGCGGGATGGGATGCTCTTCTGGGTGACGGTGGGTGGGGTGGGGATCGTGCCGTTCTTGGTGGGGTCGTATCTGCTGAAACAGGCGGCGGTGCGGCGGCTGCGGGCTATGGCGCGGAGGGGGTGAGGAGGGGAGCGGGGTGAAGGGGGTGGCGGGGGGAGTGCTTGGCGCTTGTAAGCACTGGAGCGGAGAGGGGGGCGAGACCAGACACGCTTGATTGTTCCGTCAGCTGCTCGAACCAGCCCTCGCTGATTCTTGTTTCCATCCGCACTCCGGGCAAACATCCCCACCCACCGCCCTATATGTACACCTTGGGCAAAGCCCGCCGAGGACGCGCCGGTCACTTCGCCTTTCCAGATAGCGACGAAAGCCCCACGCACAAATCAAGCCTGACGCGCTGTAAATCACAACGTTCACCGCAAGACCGCGCAGCAAGGGCGTCAGACCAACGACGCGCCACCGACTAACCAGCGGGGAGTTCGATGGAGCCGAAAGGACGATTCCGTCGAGCGCACGCATGTGAGGACCGCCGGTGCCGTCCTGAACCAACGTACATGAAAAACTCCGACAGGGCCATCCGATTGACTGAAGTACCGCGTCTGCACGCACCTCGGAAACGCGTTCTAATGCTTGTAAAGAGGAAGACGAATAGTCAACGTCAACCGCCAGCCCAAGGGCTCTGTTCTGCGCCGGCGTCCCGAACCCGAGCGCGTACCGATCGACGGCCCAAGTGCGTAGTCGAGTCAAAGTAATGGACGACTGTGGAGGCGTGACCGCAGTATGATCCCAAGAATCGCCGTCAGTCCCGGCGACGCTCACTACCAGTGGAACACCAAGCACACCAACAAGCGGTGGCAACAACAGCACAATCCGAACACCAGCAGAGCTGACAAATACGTTCCGCATGGGTTTCTTCCACCAACTTCATAGTCCGCCGTTGTTGCCCGGGCTGGGCTGCGTTTGTCCCCGATTCAGTAGCAACCACAGGTTGAGTGTTTTGGCTTCATCCGGTCAAAGATTCCTGAGCTTTGGACGCAGCGAGCTCTTTGGGGCTCAGGTTGCCCAAAGCGGTGTGGGGTGAATGCTCATTGGCATCCTGACGCTACTCGTCGACCGCCCGGCGGACCACTTCCAGCGTCTCGAGCCATCGGAGTCCTGCCGCTCCGCACGGATCCGTGCGTGGAACGGTTCGATCATCGTATTGTCTGCTGCCTTGCCCGGCCGAATGAAGTCCAGTTTCACACCCTTGCGATCGGCCCATGCGCCCGAAGCCTCGGAAGCGAGCTCCGGGCCTTTGTCAACCGAGATGGCCCGGGCCTTCGCCGCGGTTGCTTGGCAGGAGGGGGACAGCGTCTTCTCCGCCTGCAGGCCGCGGGAGGAGGCCCTGAAGAGGTACATCGCCGGGCGCGCCGAACATCACAAGGAGGAAGACTCCAAGTCGGAACTCTTGCGGATACTCCGCGCTCACGGCGTGGAGTTCGACGAGGAGTACTGGTTCGACTCAACGACCCTGTGGATCCGCGTCTCCTCTGCCCCTCCCTGGGCAGGAGAGAGTTCACAACACCGCTTCCACGGGTGCGGGTGGGGGGCGGCGGCTGGCATGGGATGCTCTTTCTATTTGATACGAGACATTGCTCTGTCCCGCCGCCCCACCCCCCTCCCCCCGCCCTCATCGTCCGTGCAACGGTCGTCGTAGACCCTTCAATCATGGCCGTAGACGGCTCGACGAGGGCCGTAGACCGAGCGACGGAGCGCGTAGACCGATCTACGGGAAACGTCGAGGGGTCTACGGGTCGCGTGGACCGAACGGCGACCGTCGCCGACCGACCGCGCCGACCCGTCGGTCGTCCGCTGATGCCAGAGGCCCCCCACGGGAAGCCCCTTCCTCCGGCACCTCCGTCCCCAGTTTGTGTGAAGACGCCATACGAGCTAGCGAGATGTAGCCGATACATCAGGAGCGACGAAAGTTCTTGCCATCGTCTGACACCCAATCGTGAATTTCCGTCTTCAAACGGACAAGATCCGCCAAGAACGCCTTTGGAGTGTCGTACTGCGAATTGGCCGACACCGAAAGTGACGGCCAGCCGGCAGAGAGTTGGCGATTCACTGCTTCTTTCTTCAACACGTCGGCCCTAACCGTCGCGTGCTGCTTCTCGGACAGCGCACGGACTGTGTCGCGTTTGGGCTTCCATTTTCCAGCAACAATGGCGCAGACCCAGAGCACCAAAGCAATCGCACCACGCACACCGGCGCGGAAATAGTCTGTCTGATCGACGACATAGTGGAGAGAGCAGAAAGTTAAGACGATTGCGGCGATTCCAATGAGAAACGACGCGAGGAAAAACTTACCCCTCCTCTCTTCATACAGTACCTCATCGACAAGTGATTGGGGCACGTGCACTTCGATAATCTCGTCAATTCGGATGTTGCAAGGAGTGTAGCCAGAGTTCTTCGGCATCCAGATCGGTGCGATGCCGCCGGTGTCCATCTGACGGCGCGCCTCGTTCAAATGAACGATAGCAAGAGACACGCTTATCCCATTGTTAGGCAAGGCCGACGGCATCGCGTCAGGGTTGGAAGCATGTTCGGATGGCCCAGCCGGATTCATCTGCGATCTCCCTTCGGATGTGCTGTTCCGCGAACACACATGCCAGTATCGTTCGTCATCCCATTTGGCTCATGATCGCGTGGATGTGTCCGATTGGCTTGTTGCGGCAGGTTCTTTTGGAGCGAGGCGATTCTTCAACCAGCCAGCGCCCAGACTGACTACCAAGCTGACGCCCATCCCGATCCACAACCAGGCCTTCATTCGAGCAATTGCTTCAGGTGGCTGGTTGATCTTCATGTCGCTCCAGAATGCGCTCAAGCCTCCAAAGCACCCGAGTCCGGCTAGCCATGAGAGCAGCCTCACGGCGTCAAGGAAGCGGGCGATTGTTTTTGTCCACATGGCAGCTCCTCCGTTCGTCCAGAACACACCCGGGACCGCCTGGGCACAATTCGGGCTGCACAGCGTACGCTTTTCCGCGAGGGGAGCCGCAGCGCTGTATCACTTCTGAGACCGAGGGACGGAACAGGGGGGACCAGTCGGCACACAAGGCATTCGGCTTTCAAACGCTCCGCTCCCGCCGTCACCGCTGAGGGGGGGCGCTTCCGGTCTCCGGGCCTTGCACA
>JBQTIJ010000326.1:0-1801 GCA_052388255.1 Phycisphaerales bacterium | reverse complement strand
AGGCCCCGCGCCTCACCCCGCCCCACCATCCTCCTCGATCCCCCCGAGCACGCCCGCCTCACCCTCGCCAGCGACGGCACCCCCGCCGAACTCCAGTGGCGCGGCGAGCGCCACCCCATCGAGCGCGCCCGTGGACCGGAATCCATCCGCGAAGAGTGGTGGCTCACACGCTGCGACGAACCCGGCCGCGGGCCCGTCCAGCGCACCTACCTCGCCATCGCCCTCGCCGGTGGTCGCTGGGTCTGGCTCATGCACCGCGCCGGCATCTGGAAGGTCCACGGTGAATGGGCATGAACACAACTTCCAACCACCCCGAGCTACGCTGGCCCATGACCGCCCCTACCCCTGCTCCCACCCCCGCCCCTACGCCGAGCATCTCCCGCGCCCTCGCGCCCTTCGGCACCACCATCTTCTCCGTCATGACCCGCCGCGCCACCGAGCTCGGCGCCGTCAACCTTGCCCAGGGCTTCCCCGACTTTGACGGACCCGACTTCGTCAAAGACGCCGCCGTCCGCGCACTCCGCGATCAGCCCAACCAATACGCCCCCATGCCCGGCCTCCCCGCCCTTCGCGCCGCTATCGCCGAGCGCTTCGAGCGAGAGAGCGCCATCGCCACCGACCCGGATGCAAACGTCACCGTCACCAGCGGCTGCACCGAGGCCATCGCCGCCACCCTCCTCGGCCTCACCAACCCCGGTGACGAGGTCGTCATGTTCGAGCCCTTCTACGACTCCTACCGCGCCTGCGTCGCCATGGCCGGATGCACCGGGCGGTTCGTCGCCCTCCGCCCGAGCGGCCACGACGGGTTCGCCTTCGACCCTGCCGAACTCGCAAACGCCTTCACCCCGCGCACCCGCGCCGTCATCATCAACACACCCCACAACCCCACCGGCAAGGTCTTCTCCGCCCCTGAACTGCAAGCCATCGGCGAACACGCCGCCCGCGTCGGCGCCATCATCATCGCCGACGAGGTCTACGAGCGGCTCACCTTCGACCCCGCCCAACCCCACGTCCACATCGCCGCCCTCCCCGGCATGCGCGAACGCACCGTCACGCTCTCCTCAATCGGCAAGACCTTCATGCTCACCGGCTGGAAGATCGGCTGGGCCATCGCCCCCGCTCACCTCACCGCCGGAGTCCGCGCCGCCCACCAGTTCCTCACCTTCGCCGTCGCCACGCCCCTCCAGCACGCAAGCGCCGAGGCCCTGCGCCGCGAGAATGAGTACGTCCCCAATGTCGTCGCCGACCTCCGCCGCGAGCGCGACGCCCTCCACGCCGCCCTCACCCGCATCGGCTTCCGCGCTGCCCTCCCCGCCGGCACCTACTTCATCATGGCCGAGCACGCCCCCCTGCGCATCGGGGCCGACGATCGCGCCGCCTGCGAGCACCTCCTCGAAAAAGTCGGCGTCGCCGCCATCCCCACCAGCGTCTTCCACCACCGCCCCGAACTCGGCGCGCCCTTCCTCCGCTTCGCTTTCTGCAAAAAGCCCGACACCATGGCCCGCGCCATCGAGCGCCTCGGCACACTCACCCGCCCCCGCGGATGATCTCTGCTCACCCCTCCAGCCCGATCGTCTTCAGCACACGCTGCGATTCGGCGCTCTGCCCCGCCTCCTCCAGCAGCCGCGCATATCGCGCCCCGATCCGGAACCAGTTGCTCTGCATCGCAAACTGCGGGGCCATCCCCTGCGGCTTCTTCACCCGCGCGAACGCCTTCTTGTACATCGGCAGCACCCCCCCGGGGTTGTGCCGCGCCCCGAGCAGTTTCTCACTGGCCGACAGCGCCGCCCCCGCAAAGGGC
>JBQTIJ010000325.1:0-1651 GCA_052388255.1 Phycisphaerales bacterium | reverse complement strand
CGGCGGCGCGGGCTCACGGGGCATCGGCGGGCGGACGTATGGGTCTGTCTCGAACCCGGCGCTCTCTGGCTCCGGGGGCGGGTCGTTCGGCGGGTTCGGCGGTGGAGTGGTGCGGATCAGTGCCGCGGGCCCGGCGATGATCGATGGGGAAGTGATCGCCCACGGTGTGATGGCGACGGGCGGCGGGGGCGCGGGTGGAAGCGTGCGGCTCGACTGCGGGCCGATTTCCGGGAGCGGATTGATTGCGGCCAACGGTGGCAACAGTGGCAACAGCAACCGTGGCGGCGGCGGGGGCGGGCGCGTGGCGGTGTATCACGGCGGAGATGCGGGGTTCAGCGGGGCGGTGCGTGCCTATGCGGGGCTCTCGAACGACCCGGGGCGGAATGGCGGACCGGGGACGGTCTATCGGAAGGAGGCGGGGATCGCGCTCGGGACGATTGTGATCGAGAACACCACCACGCTGGGCGAGGCGGCGATCCTGAACGGCGAGCAGTTCTTTGAGGCATCGCTGGTGGTGCGGCCGGGGGGCAAGTTGAGCCACGATGTGGTGACGCCGCTGCTGCTCGAGCTTGAGGGCGGGATTACGGTGCATGAGGGCGGGGTGATCGACGTGAGCGGGCGCGGCCATGGGCCGGGTGCGGGGCCTGGCGCTTCTCCGCCGGCACCCTTTAGCGATGCCGGAGGCGCGGGATATGGCGGGGCCGGTGCGCCTGGGTCGCGCGGACCGGGTGGTGTGGCGTATGGGCTGGCGGACCTGCCGCTTGATCTTGGGTCCGGCGGATCGGAGGGTGGCGGCGGCGGCGGATCGCTGGTGCTGCTGGCGCGACAGCCGGTCATTGTCAACGGGGCCATTCGCGGGGACGGCACCAACGGAAATGGTGGAGGCGGGTCAGGCGGGTCGCTGGTGGTGATCGCGCCTCAGGTGGCGGGGATCGGAACGCTGAGCGTCAACGGCGGCCTGGCTGGCAACGTCAATCGTGGCGGCGGGGGTGGCGGGCGGTTGGCGGTGTATACCTGCAACCTGCAACTGCCGATGGAGTCGATCACGGCCACAGGTGCTGGAGTGGGAATCCGGCGCGGGCAGGATGGCACGATCCGGCTGGGGTCGGGGACGATCGATGTGTCGGAACAGCCCGTGGCCGAGCCGACGTATGTCGGGGGGGCGACGGTGGTGCTGCGGGTCATGGCGACGACCTCGCAGATGCCTGCGGAGATCGGGTATCGCTGGAGGCGCAACGGCGTCCCCCTGATGGATGGTGACTTTGAGGGGCGGCTCAGCGGAACGGGGACGGCGGAGATGACCATTGTGGGTGGGACGTGTCGCGAGTCGGGGGTGTATGACTGCCTGCTGACGGATGCGTGCGGGTCGTTCCCCTCTTTCCCCGCGCTGGTTTCGATTCAATCCGGGGCGGAGTTCAATGGGGATGGCGTGCTGACGCCCGACGACCTCGATGACTTCATCACGGCGTTCTTCACGATCCCGCAGCCGCTGACGGTGGACTTCAACCGGGACGGCATCATCGAGCCGGGGGACCTTGACGACTTCATCACGGCGTTCTTTGAGGGGTGCGGCTGAGCGGGCCCGTACGCTTGGGCATGTCCGGCCTGAACCCGCCCGAAGGCACCCCCGCGCTCCCGCAGTCTGCTTCGG
>JBQTIJ010000324.1:0-17389 GCA_052388255.1 Phycisphaerales bacterium | reverse complement strand
TGGAGTGGATCTCTTCGCTCGTTTTGATATCGCATGGCGGCCCCTGCTTGTTTCGATGGTCCTCGCCGCGGCGCTCGGGGCATTGAACGAGGGCCTCACCGGTCGCACTCTTGGCAAGCGGCTCACCGGGTGTGGGGTGCTCACGGTTCAGCGGGTTACGCGGCGTTCTTCGACGGATGCGGCGACCGATGCCCAGGAAGGCGAGCCCGACCCGGCCGCTTCGGCCGATGAACCGGCCGCGTTCGCTGCCAACATCCCGACCATGCGATCAGCAGTGGTCCGCAACATCGTCAAGTGGCTCTTCCCGCCGCTCTTCCTGCTCGCGTTTCTTGACCCCATGCTCCGGAGCCCCGCCGATGCGCTGGGGCGAACGGTCGTCGTCCAGCGTGCACGAAGCGATGATGACGAACAGGATTAGACAAGGCGGATCAGAGTCCCGCGAGCGATCGGATCGCCCGGTCAAGCGCCACGGGAACAGGCATGACCGAAAGCCGTGGCTGGCGGACGAGGGCAAAGTCCTTGAACCGTGCGTCGGCCTTCAGGGCTGCCAGCGCCACCGGTGATCGTGCGGCCCGCAGGGCCCGGACCTTCATCACAGCGTTCTTCGGAGCGCCAGCGTCATTGAGCCCCGGCGCGGCGGGGTCCTCAAACGGCGTGCCCATGACCACCCCAAGCCCGACCACGGCCTTCTCATCCCCGGTGTGATAGATCAGAAGCTCATCGCCCTTGCGCATGGTGCGGAGGTGTCCGAGCGCCCCCGGGTTGCGCACGCCCGACCAGACCGTCTCGCCGTCGCGCACCAAATCGTTGAACGAGTATTCCGACGGCTCGGTTTTGATCAGAAACGTCGCGATGGTGGTTCTCCTTGTCCCAGTCGCCTCACCCGAGGGCCACGGTAAAGTCGCAGCGCGTCGAGAGTGTCTGGCCCGGGGCAAGCACCACCGTCCCGGGGGACCCCGCAAGGTTGAGCGCGTTGTTCACCTGCGTTACAGGTTCAAGGGCCACAAACGGCAGGGGCGACGGTTTCGACGCATCCGCATGCGGTGAATAGAGAACAAGGTGGCCGAGTTCCGGCGAGGATTTCACGTGCAGCGAAACACCGCTCGCAGGCCAGCGGAGTTCCGCAGTCCCGCCGAACCCGGCGAAGACATCGTCAAGCGCCGCGGGCGTCCAGGGCGCGAGCGCCGCCAGACGGGTGGTCAGGGCGTCCGCAACCGGTAAGCCGGAAGGCACCGCCTTCTGCAGCGGATAGCGACCAGTCACGCCCGCCCGCACATGCAGTTCGTCCTGGTCAGAGAAGAGACGACGGGCGAAGTAGGGATGATGCCCGCACCCCGCGGGCATGTTCGAGCCGCCGGCATTCGTGACGTTCAGCATGATCGACATGCTCAGCCCGTCGAGGTCGTACCGAACCTGTGCCACAAACGGCCACGGCCAGTTCACGCTCTCGTGCAGTCGGCTGTCAAACTCCAGCCGGGCCGACACCGGGGACCGGTCGAGGATCGTCCACGCCCGGGCCCGCACGTCGCCGTGCATGGCTGAGCCATCTGACCCGCTGGCGCGCAGCGTGTGCGTCTGCCCCTCAAAGGTGAACGCCGCCCCGGCGATCCGGTTGCACCAGGGCGCAAGCAGAAAGGAGCCGAGTGCCGAGGGGTTGGTCTCGTCGTGCGCTGCCCGCCGCATCAGCGGGTGGGCGAACTTGCCCGGTCCCATCAACGAAAAATCCGCAACCCCTGCGCCGAGGGAGGGCATGATGGAGAGTCGCAGGCGTTCACTGGTGAGCGTGATCAGGGACATACGCTGATTCCGTGCCGATGATGAGTGGAGCGCTACGGGCCGTCGGTCGGCCTCGTTCCCGGAGCATACCCGCACCAGCCGACGCCCGCACGCGGAACCGCCGCCCCTGAGCCACTCACACCCCATCCCGGAACCACCTCCCCGCCGCCCCATGCTTGAGCCGCGCTCTCCTGAAGCCGCCTCTGCAAGGCGTACTGGTTGGAGCAGGCGCCTTGTCACCCGTCGAGCCCTGGTCCGGCTCAGCGTGCTCGCCGTGCTCGGCATCGCGTTGGCGTTCTTTGTGTACTTCGCCATGCTCCGCATGCCCGGCACTTCGTTCGCCGGCCCGTCCCCGCCCCTCACCGCCGCGCAGCGCGACGCCGCCGCGCGAATGCAAGCGGACGTCGAGACCCTCGCCTCCGGGATCGGACGGCGCAGCACGCTCCACCCGCGCCAAATGGCAGAGGCGGCCCGCCACATCATCCGCGAACTTGAAGCGGCCGGCTTTGCGACACACGAAGAGGTCTTTGTCGAGCGAAACGCCCGCACCCCCAACATCATTGTGGAGCTCCTCGGCCACGGCACCCCGGAGGAAATCATCGTCGTCGGTGCGCACTATGACAGCTACGCCGGAACTCCCGGGGCGGACGACAACGCATCGGGTGTCGCGGGCTGTCTTGAACTCGCGCGCCGGTTTGCCGGATCGCCGCGAAAGCGCACCATCCGGTTTGCCTTCTTCGTGAATGAGGAACCACCCTCTTTCCAGACCCCCGACATGGGTTCATGGGTCTACGCCAAGGCCTGTCGGGCCCGGGACGACAACGTGGTCGCCATGCTCTCGCTCGAGACCATCGGCTACTACACGAACGAGGTCGGTTCACAGCGATACCCACCCCTCATCAGCGCCGCTTACCCCGACCGCGGCGACTTCATCGCGATCGTCGGCGACTTCGGCGCTCGCGACCTCGTGCGCAAGGTCGTGGGCGACTTCCGTTCGCTGGCGAGTTTCCCCTGCGAGGGCGCGGCGCTCCCTGGATTCGTGCCGGGGGTCGATTGGTCAGACCACTGGGCATTCTCAACGGAGGGCTACCCCGCCGTGATGGTCACTGACACCGCGCCCTTCCGCAATCCGCACTACCACCAGCCCACGGACGTCCCAGCAACCCTCGATTTTGAGGCCATGGCCCGGGTGATCGACGGCATCGCTGCGGTCGTGCGCGGGCTCGCGGGGGAGTTCAACCCGCCAGCGCGATCGCCCTGAGCTTCGCCGACCGGGCCCGTGCGTTGCGCGCTGTCTCCGCATCGCCCGCCGTCACCGCCCCGGGAGTGATCCCCACTGCCCGCCCGCTCCCCACCATCTCCGCGAAGACGCGCTTCACCGGTCGGTCTTCCAGCGAGTGAAACGAGATGATCGCCACCCGCGCGCCCGGCGCGAGCCACGGTCCGCCCAGCGGGTTCTGAACCTCGTCAAGCAGCCCCTGCAGGTGCCCGAGCTCGTCGTTGGTCGCGATGCGCAGCGCCTGAAAAGTTCGCGTCGCCGGGTCAATCCCCCGCGCTCCGCTCGGCCCGAAACTCCGCGGCACCACACTGCGCACCACCTCCGCAAGCTGCTGCGATGTCCGGAGCGGGGAAGTCTGCCGGGCCCGCACGATCGCGGCGGCGACGCGCCGGGCCATCCGTTCCTCGCCATACTCCTCGATGATCCTCGCAAGCTCCGCCTCATTGGTGGAGGCGATGATCTCCGCCGCCGTCGGCCCCCGAGAACGGTCGAGCCGCATATCGAGCGGGCCATCACGCATGAACGACAATCCGCGGGCCTCGTCATCAACTTGGCTGGAGGAGAAGCCGAGGTCCGCCAGCACCATGTTCGCCATGAGCCCGGAGGCGCGCAGCACGCGTGGCAGTTCCGTGAATGACCCGTGGTGGGCGATGACCCTTGATGCATCCATGAGTGAGCGGATGCGATCTGTTGCGAAGGCCAGGTTCCCGGCGTCAAGGTCCGCCAGCACGATTGTGCCCTCCGGGCCGAGCGCGGAGGCAAGCGAAGCGGTGTGCCCCCCAAGGCCCGCAGTGCAATCCACCAGCACTTCCCCCCGTCGTGGCCCGAGCGCCGCGACCGTCTCAGCCAGCAGGACGGGGATGTGCGCATGCTCGGGCATCATCCAAGCGTAGTGGTCGGCCCCTCCGGCCCGCCTGCCCGGTGCGCCTCTACCGTTTGACATGCGGGTCGTCATCCTCCCCGATGTGGACTTTCTCACGCGCGAGCAGGCAATGCTCGGGCGGTTGGAGATCGGTCTGGCCGATGAGGGTGTGCGCGTGGTGCACGCCATCCCCGCCTCGGCCGAGGCCCCGGAAGCGGCGGGGGTCTACTCAACGACCGTGACCTATCTCGACAAGGGTGTGCCCTTCAGTGCACCTCTCCGCATCTCCGCCCTTGTTCGCACACTGTCGCAGGCGATCGACGATCGATCCCCCCGTGGGCTCCCGGTGGTGGACGCGGTCTATGCCCCGGGGGAGCGGGCATGGCCCTTCGCGGTCGAACTCGGACGGCGGCTGAACGCTGGCGTGCTGCTTGATGTCTGGAAAGCCGCGCTCGCGCCCGCCGCCCGCCAGCTCGCCTCTCGGGTCTGTACTCGCAGCGTGGTCCGCGGCCTGTCGCTGCGGTTCCTCGCCCCTGACAACCCCAGCGCGGCCCTGCTTCGACGCGATATCCCGAGCGCCCTCGCTCCCGTTGTGCCCTGGGGAGTCCACCCCGGTGAGATCGAGCGCGCTGGCACGGTCGCGAGTGGGGGCGCAGGCGAGACGTTCACTGTGGTGCTGCTCGCCACAGGTGCGGACGGGCTGGCGGTCCGCGCTGCCCTCGAAGGGCTGTCGCGTGTTGCCTCGCAGCACCCCGGACTCCTCGTCCTTGTTGACGCCGGGGCCACCGAGCGGCTCCCGATCTGGGCGTGGGCCAAGGCCCACGGCCTGACCGATCGGCTCTCCGTCATCAGTGATCTTGAGGGCCGGCGCGACCTCGTGCTTCACGCGGACATGCTGATTGTCACGGAGGCCTCGGGAGAGCACCGGTCGCTGGTGCTGGACGCGTTCGCCTCCCGCATGCTGGTCGTTGCCGTGCGCGACCCCATGGTCGAATGGCTGAGCGATGACCGTTACGCCGCACTCCTCGACCAAGCTGGGCCCGGTGCCCTCGCTCGGGTGGTGCATGATCTCATCATCGATCCCGCACGCGCCTCTTTGCTCCGCGATCGGGCCTTTGACGAGATCGTCGAGCGCCGCTCGGGCAGCGCGCAGGTGCGCGCACTTCTCGGGGTCATCGAGGCCCTCTCTCCGCCGGCCGATTCCGGCACCGCGCTCTCCGGCGGGGGTATGGGATGAGCCGCCTCCCTTTCGATGGTGGTCGCACCGCCGCCAAGAAAGCGCTGGGCGATCAACCGACAACCTCGGGTGGCAACCTCTCGGTCACGCAGCTCGCGACACTCGTCGCCCAGACGGTGAGCGAGCGCGTCCCCCGGCCCTTGCGCGTTATCGGCGAGGTCAGCAACTTCACCGACCGCACACACTGGTACTTCAACCTCAAGGACGCGGGCTCCGCCATCTCCTGCGTCATGTTCCAGTCCGCCGCCCGCAAAGCCGGGTTCACTCCCGCCGTCGGGCAGGAGGTCGTGGTCACCGGCTTCGTGGACTACTACGTCCCCCAGGGCAAGCTCACGTTCCGGGTTGACCACATCGATCCCGTCGGTGCGGGCGCGCTCGAACTCGCGTTCCGCAAACTCTGCGATGAACTCCGCGCCCTCGGGTGGTTCGACCCATCGACCAAGCGGCCGCTCCCGGTGTTCCCAAGGCGGGTCGCCGTCATCACCAGCCGCACTGGGGCCGCGCTGCAAGATGTCCTTGACACGGCGCGGCGTCGCGCGCCCTTCGTTGAGATCATGCTCCTTGATACGCTGGTGCAGGGCCCCGGTGCCGCACCGGGCGTGGCCCGCGCCATCGGCTGGCTCTCAGCCAACGCGGCTCGACTCGCGGTCGATGCCCTCATCGTCACCCGTGGCGGCGGGTCGATGGAGGACCTCTGGGCCTTCAACGATCGCGCTGTGGCAGAGGCGATCCGGGCCTGCACGATCCCCGTCGCCGCGGCGATCGGGCACGAGACCGATACCACGATCGCCGAACTCGTTGCCGACCTGCGCTGCGCCACCCCCACGCAGGCCGCCATGCGGGCGACGCCCGATCGGGCCGCGCTGGTTGAACAGACCGAGGCCGGTGCCGCGCGCCTTACGGTGGCCCTCTGCGGCGGATTCCAGCGCTCAGGCGCGGCCCTCGTGAGTTCCAGCCGCCAGCTCGCGAGCGGAGCCCGGAACACGCTCCTCAGCACTGCACGCCGGCTCGATGCCCTTGCCGCGCGAGTTGAAGCGCACCGCCCTGTAGCCCTGTATGAACGCCGCCAGGCCTCGATCATGGCGGCTGCGGTCCGGCTGCGGGCCGCCATGCAGCAGCAACTTGCCAACATCGACCCGGATGAACTGGGGGGCCGACTCGTGGACGCCGGCGTTCGCGCCCTGCGCTCCAGGCAGGAACGGCTCTCTGCCGCGGCAAGGGCTCTCGAACTCGTGGGGCCTGCGAGCGTCCTCGCGCGAGGGTTCTCCGTCACGTTCGACAGCGCGGGCAGAATCATCCGTCGCGCTCAGGATGCGCAGCCCGGGGAGGCCATCGTGACCAAGGTGGCCGAGGGCACCATCAACTCCGTGGTGCGAGGGCTCGCCGATGTCGGCGTTCGCCACGGCGAACGCCGCTCGAAACGGCCAAAGAACGACGTTGAAGGCCAGCAGCGGCTCTTCGGCGGCGAAGCGCCCCCGAGCGAGTAGCCGTTCAGGCCGCGTTCTCAAGGGGACCGACCGTCCCGGCAACGCCATCGCGCGTCACGTAGAAGAACTCCGGAGTGATCGGGTAGGGCAGGCGGCGGTAGTCCTCGGCGACCCGGCTCGAAAGCCGGTTGACGAACGGATCCGGGCGCGGCGAGAGCGCGACGAACATGTCTCGGGCCGGAGTGGCGACAAAGAAGTCACCCCCCAGGCGCGGAGCCAGTCGGCTGTAGAGGCCGCCCAGAAGCAGCCGTGCCGCGTCGTAGCCATCCTGCTCCGCCAGAATGATCGCCCGTCCGCCTTCCTTGCTCGTCACCACCTGCAGTTGCAACTGGTCGGAATGACCGCCCAGGTTCTCCCGGGCCAGATCGTCAAGCTCATCGGCGCTCACGCCCCAACGAACCATCTGCTCGGTCGTCACGCTCACCGTCATCTGGGGCATGTCGATCACGAACACGATCACCGTGCCGTTGACGAAGGGGACATGTGCCACCTGCTCGCGGCAGAGGTGATTGAAGATCGTCTCTGGCTGAATCCGCGGCATGATCCGCGGACGAACGAGATCGAAGTTCGTACCCCCGATAGCGGAGGCCTCGCCGGAGAAGAGCTGGTCGAGATAGTGCTCGACGATCTCCTGCCCCCTGTCCGGGTCGTGGTTGACCAGCCGGTAGAGGTTCTCAAGGTCGAGCCGCCGCCCGTTCACGATCAGCTCGCGCGGCCCCGTGAGTTCGACGGCGAACTCCGGCTGAAGCCGGCGCAGCAGGGTGGCGACATGTTCGGCGAAGGCCTCTGGTTCTCTGGGCATGCTTGCCATACCGATCTTCAGAATGCCCGTGCACGCCGGAGGACCAGGAACGCGCCTGCACGAGTTCGGGCGCGGGTGGGTCGGCGAGAGAGGTTGGTTCCACCCACGCCGTTCCTGATATCGTCCTCCGATACGCAGCGTGCAAGCCCGTGTTGCACGCGCGCTGCGCTGCAAGCCGTTGCAACCGGAACAGACTGTCGTCCAAGCCGGAGAACTCGGACGCGCCGTCACTCAAGGATGTTGGGGTCCACTCCCGGGCCCTGTCAAAAAGGAAAACGAGGACAGAGTGACGAGCCCACTTCGTCACTCCGACCCTCGTTTCCAGGGTGCCAACGCAGCACCCACGTTTGACGCAAATCAGCAGGTGGTCCTTTGGGATCCCGCTGCTGTTTTCCGGTGGACGCGAGGCAGACCCCCCCGGCCGCCACATTCCCACCGGAGCCCTCACCAGACCCGCCAGTATCTCTCAACCAGCAGGGCCCAGCCCGAACCCTCGGGCCGCATAGGACACAGGGCAACCTCCGTGCCAGACGGCAACCATGCCCCAGAGGGCACAGACAGCCGCCCGTTGGTCCGGGAAGGTCAACAATTGCGACTAATCGCATTCGCTATTGCGACATGCCGCTACAATGTCGATAAATACGACATATCGTAGTAGCGGTGCCCTCCACGGCGGGCCACGTTGTGGACCCAAGAAGACGAGCATTCCATGCCCGGATCCCATACCAGAAACCCAGTGCTTCCCCTCAACCTTGTCCGGGCGGCCGTGCTGCTCCTCGATCGAGCTGGGAGGGTCGTCAGCACCAACCTCGCTGCGATCGACCTGTTCCGGCAAGAGGTCCCCGGGTGGGAGTTCGGTGATGAAGTGCCCGCGGCTCGGGCCTGGCTGGGCGAGCTTCTGGACAGCGGGCGTGGGGCGGTTCGTGCTGGAAGTGCCCGAGGGGTGGCGCTGGCCAGCGGCGGTGCGGGGGAGAGCACGGTGGTGGACATGGTGCTCGAACCTGTCCCGCCTGAGGTCGGTGCGGCCGAAGGCGTGGTGGCGTGTCTGACGGCGATCGACATGACCGGGAGGGCGGCACTGGAGGCGGAGGTCGCGCGCCTGCGGGCATCGATGAGCCAGGCGGAACGAGACAAGGCCAAACTCCAGAACCTTCAGATGGAGCTCGGGCAGGAGTTCCAGAGCGCCACCATGGTGGGTGGGTCATCGGCCCTGGCGCGGGTGCGAGCCCAGGTCGCCCGTGTGGGGCCGACAGATACCACGGTGCTCATCCACGGCGAGACAGGATCAGGCAAGGAGCTTGTGGCCCGCTCCATCCATGCCCAAAGCCCCCGCGTAGGGGAGGCCTTTGTGGCGGTGAACTGTGCCGCGCTCCCTGAATCGCTGATTGAGTCTGAGCTCTTCGGGCATGAGCGGGGTGCATTCACAGGTGCGGATCGTCGGCGGCTGGGCAAGTTTGAATTGGCGGATGCGGGCACGCTTTTCCTTGACGAAGTCGCGGAACTGCCCCTGCAGGCGCAGGCCAAACTGCTTCGCGTGATCCAGGAGAGCAGTTTCGAGCGCGTGGGCGGGGCGGAGACGGTTCGCGTGAATGTCCGCATCGTTGCGGCGACCCACCGCGACCTGGCACGGCAGGTTGAGCGTTCGCGTTTTCGTGAAGACCTCTACTACCGCCTGAATGTCTTTCGGATCGAGGTCCCACCGTTGCGGGAGCGCAAGGAGGACCTGAAGGAACTCGTCGAGCATCTTCATGATCGTTCCGCCCGCCGGATGGCGCGGCCGGTGCTGCCACTGAGCGACCTTGCGTTGCGGCGGATCATGGCTTATCCGTGGCCGGGCAACGTGCGCGAGCTCGCCAACGCGGTCGAACGGGCCACGCTCCTGGCCGATGGATCGATGCTCGAGATCGAACTCCCCGAGTCACCTGTTGTGGAGGGGCGCGGCGGATCCCGGGCCGGAGTGGGCGGTCCCGGGTGGGCGGAGACAGGCACGGCAGCACCGCGCGACATTCTCCTCGATCTGTCGCTCGAGCAACTGCAGCGGCTCCAGATCACCCATGCCCTCGAATCGTGCGGGTACCAGGTCTTTGGTGAAACCGGGGCGGCGGCTCGGCTGGATGTCCACCCGAGCACGCTGCTCTCGCGGATGGACAAGTTCGGTATCCCGCGTCCTCGGCTCATGAAGCGGGCCCGCCGCCGCGCGGAATGAGGTGGCCCGCTACCGTTCACGCCCATGTGGACCATCGCCGAACAGGCCGCCGCCGTCGCAGCAACCGAACCCGGACTCTTCACGTTCGCCTCGATCGCGGCGTTCATGACGCTCACGGCACTTGAGATCGTGCTGGGCGTGGACAACGTGATCTTCATCGCGCTCGTGGCGGACAAACTCCCGCCCGACCAAGCCATCAAGGCCCGACGCATCGGGCTGATCCTTGCCGCGGTCATGCGGGTCGGCCTTCTGCTCTCACTCACCTACGTGATGACGCTCGATACGCACAAATGGCCGCTGTTTGGGCGTGAGTTTTCTGTCAAGGACATGATCCTCATCGCGGGCGGCCTCTTCCTTGTGGGCAAGTCGGTCCTTGAGATCCATCATGAGATGGACCACCGCGACGGCAAGGACAAGCAGGTCAAGGGACCGGCATCCATGAAAGCCGTTGTCGGGCAGATCCTGGTGATCGATCTTGTCTTCTCGCTCGACTCCATCATCACCGCCATCGGCATGGCGCAGCGCCAGGAGGTCATGATCGCGGCGGTCCTCGTCGCGCTTGCGGTGATGCTGGCTTTCTCGGGGGCCATCGCCCGGGTCATCGGGCGCAACCCCACGCTCAAGATGCTGGCCCTCTCGTTCCTGATCCTGATCGGCGTGCTTCTGATCGCCGACGGGTTCGGCCAGCACATCTCGAAGGGGTATGTCTACTTCGCGATGGCCTTTTCGCTGGGGGTCGAACTGCTCAACATCAGCGTCCGCAAGAAACGCGTTCCCTCCGCTGGCTGACTCTCGGCCGCCCCGCACGACGCCCTCCCCTTTGCACCATGCGCATCATCGCCGGCAAACACCGCTCACGGATGTTGAACTCGCTCCCGGGCTTGCAGACGCGCCCCATGCCCGACCGTGTTCGCGAGTCGGTCTTCGGGATGCTTGGCACCCGCGTGCAGAACGCGACCGTGCTCGATCTCTTCTCGGGGTCAGGCGCCATCGGGCTCGAGGCCTATAGCCGCGGCGCGGCGGCGTGCATTCTTGTGGACAACGACCGTGATGCCTGCGGCGTGATCGAGGCCAATGTCCGCGCTCTGCGCTGCGAGAGTCAGTGCCGGGTCGTGCAGGGAGACGCCCTGGGGATCGCCATCCTCTCGCGGGTCCCCCGCCCGCTCGACCTTGTGTTCCTTGATCCACCCTACCCGCTTGTCATCGACCCGGCGGGTTGGGAGCGGGTGCGTGCCCACGCGACGCGGCTGGCCGCTCTCCTTGCGCCCGATGGCTTCCTCGTTCTGCGGACGCCGCGCCCGTTTGTTCACGAGTCGCTGCTCCATAGTGCCGAGGTGCCGGTCGCGTCGGAACTCCATCGCACCCTCGATCCGCGCTTGGCGCGCAAGAAGGCCAAGGCCAAGGAACGTCGGGGCCGGCGCAACTGGCGGGATGATGGTGAGCCCGGCCCGGATGGTGAACGGGGCGGAATGTGGGTTTCCCGCATCGACCGGCCGGACGCGAAACCAGTGGGGGAGCCCGACCAGGCCTCGGAGGTTGGTGGTGAAGGAGTGCGCGTCTTTGGTATTGGGCCGGTCGCCGCCGGGCCGGCCATCGAGCGGACCGTCGCGGACCTCTCAATCCCCGGGTTGCGAGGACCGGAAACCCACGACTATGGAACGACGGCTGTGCATTGGTACATGCAGCGCGCGGCCGAGGGGTGATACGGACGCGGGCCCGCCGGTTCTCGGGCCGTTCGGCACTCTGCCCCGCGCAGAGGTCTGGCGGATCACACCGGGTTTCGCATACTTACCATCGATCCGAAGCCGGTGCGCGACCATGGTGGGCGCGCGAGAGTGGTACGAATGCGCGGTGGGGGTGAGTGCCCCGGCCCGTGTTCCTGTTTCGTTGCTGCCGCCCCGTGTCCGCCGCCGCCGTCAACAACCCGACCGACGCCCGGCCTGATCCTCGGGCCGCTGCGCCATCGGTGGGCCAGAAAGCCGCCAGCGGCATGGCCTGGCTGCTGGCGCAGACGCTCGGGTACAAAGTCCTTTCGTTCTTCGGCCAGATTGTCCTTACGCACCTGATCCTCCCTGAGCACACGGCCCAGATCAACCTCGCGCTCGGTGTCGCGGCGTTCACAAACTTCCTCCAGCAGCCCGGCCTGCGCGAGGTGCTGGTGCAGCGACGCACACGCAACCCTCGCTGGGATGAGGTCGGCATGTGGTTCGGCATCTCTCTTGGCGTCGTCGCCGGGGTACTCACGTTGGTTGCTGGCCCGGTGGCCGCCTGGTGGTTCCAGAGCCCGCCGGTGGCGAACCTGCTCTTCGTCCTCGCGATCGCCGCCCCCCTCACGGGTCTCGGCACCGTCTCTGAGGCACGGTTGCAGTGCGAACTCCGCATCAAGGCCCTGGCGATCATCGAGGTTGTGAAGGCCACGGGCATTCTCGCCGGGACCGTCGCGCTCGCATCGATGGGGTGGGGGGCTTACGCCTTCGCACTCCCCGTCCCCATCATGGCCGCCGCCAAGACGCTGCTCATGTGGCAGATGGCCCGGCCCCGCTTCGGCCGCCGGCTGCACGCCCGTCGATGGAAGTTCCTGCTCACGGACTCGCTCACGCTCTTTGTCGCGTCGATGGTGACGCTGCTGATCACGCAGGGGTCGCTCTTCGTGCTTGCGCGAAGGGCCGACGATCATCAGGCGGGTCTCTACGCCTTCGGCTACAACCTCTCGCTCACCTCGTTTGCCCTGCTCGCATACAACATCGGGAATGTCATGTTCCCCATGCTGAGTTCGATGCAGGGTGATGCGGCCCGGCTCGTATCCACTTTCCGGCGGTCGGGCCGGCTCTTGAACCTCCTCGGGGTCCCGGCCTGTTTGCTGCAGGGTGCACTGGCGGCGCCGTTCATTGGCATTGCCTGTAACGCGCGCTGGGCCGGGAGCATCCCGGTCCTCCAGATTCTCTCGATCGCCATGTCGCTCGTCATCACCTGGCCCTCGAGCCGTTCGCTGGTCCAGGCGCAGGGGCGCTACACGCTCGGCCTGCTCGTCATCGCGATCGACGCGGTGGTCTTTCTCACGGCCGTCGGGCTCGCGACGTATCTCTCGCCCACGCCATCGTCGGTGGCGCTCGGTGTCGTCGCGGCGTTCCTCTTCACCGGGCTCTTCAACGCGTGGGTCGCTCTCCGGCCCATCGGCGGGTCTTGGCGCGACGTGTTGCACACGGTCTTGACCCCGACCGCGATCGGGTGGCTGAGTGTCGGCGGGGCGTATGCCGCGGCGGTGTTCGCCCGTCGCCATGTGCCGATCGATGGCCGAGTCGGCCCCTTGCTGCTTGAAGGGGCCATCACGCTCACGCTCAGCGCGGCGCTCTTCTTCGGCTTGCTTCGCATGCTTGACCCGGCGTCGTGGGTTGAACTCTCTGGGTTCGCTCGACGGATCGCGGGCCGGTTCGGTCTTCGCATCCCCGGCTGAACGACCGACCAACTACCACTTCAGGACTTCACGCACGAAGTTCACGGCGTGGTATCCGCCATATAACACAAAGAGCGTCGCCGACCAGCCGACCAAGACCCTCGTGCCTGTGCGCTGGAGCGTTCGCCCGCGGATGCGGAGGACGCTGAGGACGCCGAGCGCCAGCGCCGCAAAGAGGCCAAGGCCGCACCACCAGCCAAGCTGCGTCCAGACGTCGAATTGAATCCCGCTCCAGAGGAAGGTCGGGGGCGGTTTTGTGGTACCCGGGTTGCCGCCGGTGGTCGTGGTGACGGTCTGGCCGCTGGGAAGAGTCTTGGTGGTGGTGGTGCTGCCGTCGGGGTTCAACCTTGTGGTTGTGCTTGTGGTGGTGCCGCCCACGGTAAAGGACGAGGAACTCGAAAACATCATCACCCTGCCCCGCGGCTGAGCTGCCGCTCGACCCTGCTCGTAGGCGAGGTATCCCTGACGCGCGCCGTTCATGCCCGAAGCGAGCAGAACCCAGATGAGCGCGAGCAGAACGAACCCAAGCGCGGAGCGGGCCCGGGTGCCCACGATGCCGAGGGCAATGGGTTCGCCGCATTCCGGGCAACGCTCGACGGCGACCCCGCGAAGGTTGTAGTGACAGGAGGGGCAAGGAACATCCCGGTCAACAAGGAACGCTTCAAGATCGGGCGACGCTGGAGCCGGCGTCCCCGCCCCCGCCTCAAATCGCGCTCGGTCTGCCGGGGTGTTGAGGTTCACGCACACGCTCGGGTCGTCCACGTCCACGATGGTCTCGGAGGGCTTCATCAGTGCGTCAAGGCGCGGCGGCGGTTCAAGGGGCGCGTTCAGAATGTGGTCAGTCGCCCAGTCACGAGGCAAGAACGCAGGGTGCCCACGAACACCACGATGCGCGGGCAGAGCCGGCCCGTCGGCAGCCGCGGCTTCGAGGGCGGCGAAGACGACCGCGCCCGGTACCGGGACATCCACAGGCAGGATGAACACACCGCGGCACTCCGCATCCTCAAGGGCATGCCGGACGCCAACGCGAACCGACTCAAACATGGGATCTGTCGACGCCGCGACCACACTCACGACACCCACCAAGGCGGGGCGAACCTCCGCGGAGGCCACCCACACGGCGCGGCGGCCGGCGAGTCGGTCGTTCTGCACTGCCCACCAGGCACGCCCGCTCAGGTTCATGAGGGCTTTGGGACCGCCCATGCGTCTTCCTTGCCCGGCGGCGAGGAGAACGACCGTGGTGTGACCCCCGGCACCGCCGCTCACTTGGCGTCCCCCGCCAGTATCCGGGCCCGGGTCAGCAACTGGGCCGCGATCGAGATGGCCACGAGTTTCGGTTCCTTGCCGGTGTCGCCGATGCCGATGGGGCATTCCACCGCCCGGACAAGGTCCTCAGCGATGCCCGCGGCGACCAAGCGACCGAAGAGACAGGCGCGCTTGCTGCGGCTGCCGATGAGTCCAAGAAACGCCGGACGAGATCCCGCGCTCAGGATCGCACGAAGCAGATCAAAGTCAGTGTCGTGTGAGCAGGTCATGACACAGGCGAGCGTCACGCCCGAGCGTTCGCCACATGTGCGAACACCCTCGTCGAACGCGAGCACTCGGGTGGCTTCAGGGAAGCGGACGGCGCTGTTCCAGTCCACGCGGTCGTCAACGACCACGGTCTCAATCGGTCCCGCGCTCAGCAATGCTGCCAGTTCCCGTGCAACATGGCCGGCCCCAAAGAGCACCACCCGGGCTCGCGGCGCGTGGTACTCAAAGTACACCTCCATCACCCCGCCGCAGCATTGGTCGGCATCCTCGGAGAGAACATACCGCTCCACCCTGCCCCGGCCCGTCGCCAGACATTCGCGGGCCGTACCGATGGCGAGATGCTCGAACTGTCCACCCCCGACCGTCCCCGTCAGTTGGCCTTCCGCGCTCGGCCCAGCAGCGACAGCGGCGTCTGAACCCGGCCGCCAATTCATGCGCGCACCGGCGTTGCGCGGCGTGCTCCCCTTGCAGGAGATCACCGTCGCCATCACGAATGGGTGGCCGCCCCGCAGGAGTCGGGCCGCCTCGGTCAAGACATGCAGGTCTTCAGTCACGGTGGATTATGCGCCCGGGACCCGGCCCCGGCAAAAGCGAAACGGCCCGCGCCTGCCGGGCACCGCGCTGGCGGGCCCGGCCCACACGGGCCGAACGAACAAACCTGAACGAGGCGGACGGGACTTGAACCCGCAACCCCCGGCTTGACAAGCCGGTGCTCTAACCAATTGAGCTACCGCCCCTGAGGGGGGAAAAGTGTACGGCCCTCGTCGGGCGTTTCAAGTGCCGCGGGGTTCCCGCGACGGTCGATTCACTTTTCAATGGAGCAGAAGAGACTCGAACTCTCAACCCCAAGCTTGCAAAGCTTGTGCTCTACCAATTGAGCTACTGCCCCAGATGGTCAAAAACGCAGGCCCGGATGGTAGACGGTTCGCTCGCCCGCACCAGCAGGGTTGCGCTACCCAAGGACCTTCAACCCGACCTTCTTTTCAAGGTCGTCGGTCGGCTGGGCCACGAGGTCATATCCATCGGCATGGACGACGGTGCAGCGCACGACCTCACCCGGCGCAAGCGCTCGGCGGCTCTGCACGTACGTGACAGCGTCCACCTGTGGGGCCTGCGCGAAGGTGCGGCCGACGTAGAGGCGACCCCCCTTGCCGACCCCTGCCGTTGCCCGTCCGTTCGTCGGGCGGGCTTCGTCGATGAGAACGTCGATCTTCTTGCCTGTGGCGGTGGGGCGGCGCTCGTCAAACTCCTGGGCGATGGCGTTGGTCCGCGCGAAGGCGATCTCCTGCTGAGCCGCCATCACCTCGCCCCGGCGGGCGGCCTTCACATCCTCAGGAACCGCGAGCGCCGGGTCGGCCTCGAGCGTCCCCGCCACCGTGCCTGGTTCTCGCGAATACTCGAAAACACCCACGGCCTCGAAGCGTTGTTCACGGACGAATCCGACCAGTTCGTCATGGTCGCGCTGGGTCTCGCCGGGGAAGCCGCTGATGAACGTTGTCCTGCTCGCGATGGAAGGGATGCGCTTGCGCAGTTCGTCCATCAGCCGACGCTGATGGTCGGACGTGGTGTTGCGGCGCATGGCCCGGAGCATCCCGTCGCTGGCATGCTGAAGGGGGATATCAATGTACGGCAGCACCCTTGGCGTGCGGGCGATCGCTTCGATGCACGCGATGCTGAAGTTGGTGGGATAGGCGTACATCAGCCGGATCCAGCCGTCGCCGACGCCCAGTTCGTCATACGCCCGGCTCACCGTGCGGAGGAGTTCCGGAAGCCCGCCGGTGCGTCCGTCGGCGCTCAGGCCCTGGCCGATGTCGTCGCCATAACTCGTGGTGTCCTGCCCGATGAGGTGGAGTTCAAACGTGCCGTCGGCGATCAGTTCCTTGGCCTCGCTGAGCACCTGCTCCAGCGGCTTTGAGCGCATCTTGCCGCGGATGCTCGGGATCGTGCAGAACGCGCAGTTCTGGTTGCACCCCTCACTGATGCGCAGATACGCGTAATGCCTGGGGGTGAGGCGGAGGCGCGTCCGGTCATCCTCGAAATAGCCGACACCCTTGCCATCCTTGCCGTGTACGGTCAGCCCGGTGGTGGAGAGGCCGCGGGTCTTCGCCGCCGTCAGGGCGTTGGCTTCGATCCAGTACTTTGGCTCATCCGAGGTGCCGGAGATGGAGGTTCGCTCGCGCCGTTCGCCACGAACCGCTTGAACGATGCGGTCTCGGTCGAAGACCCCGACCATGGCATCGATGCCCGGTGCCCAGTCGAGCATGGTGGCGCGATGGCGCTGCACGAGGCAGCCCGCCACCACGACGCGCTTCACCTGCCCTTGTTCCTTGCGGCGAATGGCGTCGCGGATGACCGCGAGGGATTCTTCTTTTGACGCTTCGAGGAACCCGCAGGTGTTGACAACGATCGCGTCCACCTCATCGCCCGCCTCCGCGGCGTCGTAGTTGACAGGCGTCAGGCCATCCTCGGCGAGCAAGCCGAGCATCTTTTCGCTGTCCACAAGGTTCTTCGGACAGCCCAGACTGACGAAGGCGATGGTCGAGATGTCGTCCGAGGGCTTCTTTTTGTGGCGCGCCGGGCCGGGTTGAGGAGGGTTGGAAGCGGGGGATCGGCCCATGGATGATTGTACGCGACCTCGGGTGGGGTTCCTGTTCGGGAGGCCATCGGAGGCGACAAACGCGATGAGGAGCGATTTTTGAGGGAATGCGCGAATCGCGTACCGGTCCCGCAACTCTGGGGCACATTTACCGTAC
>JBQTIJ010000323.1:0-7119 GCA_052388255.1 Phycisphaerales bacterium | reverse complement strand
GCAAGCGAGTTCCCCCGCTGCTCGCTCTCGGGGATCGGTGGGGTCGAGACCGGTGACGACGCGGCTCAGTTCATCCTGCTTGGCGCCTCCACCGTGCAGGTCTGCACGGGGGTGATGATCCACGGTTACGAGGTCGCCAAGCCGCTCTGTGAGGGCCTCAGCGCTTTCATGGACCGCAAGGGCTTCAAGACGATCGAGGATTTCCGCGGCCACTCCTTGCAGTACTTCACCACCCACATGGACCTCGTGCAGCGACAGGCCGCCGCCAAGGCGCTCGAGAAGGCCGCTCTCGCCGGCAAGGTGACCAAGGACACGCAATGGAGCGGCGACAAGTTCGTCGAGCAGAGCCAGAACCTCGTCGCCAATCAATAAGCCGCGCCCCATGCCACTCCTCATACGCCACGGCCGCATCGTCACCGCCGCCGACGACTACTCGGCGGATGTCTATTGCGAGGGCGAGTCGATCTCCCGCATCGAGCGCACCATCGACCCTGCCACCTGCCCCACGGGGACAGAGATCATCGACGCGGCGGGCAAGTTCGTCTTTCCCGGGTTCATCGACCCGCACGTGCATGTCCACCTCCCCTTCATGGGGACCTTCGCCAAGGACACCTGGCACAGCGCCGGGCGCGCGGCCCTCGCCGGGGGGACGACCACGCTGATCGAGATGGTCTGCCCCGCCAAGACCGACGAGCCGCTCGCGGCCTTCGAGACGTGGCTCGGCAAGGCCGAGGGGATCGCCCCGTGCGACTTTCAGTTTCACATGGGGGTCACCCGCTTTGACGGGCTGGCCGAGCGGCAACTCCGCGAGATCGTGCGACGTGGGGTGCGTTCGTTCAAGGTCTTCCTTGCGTACAAGGGCGCGTTCGGGGTGGACGATCGCGAACTCTACCACACGCTGAAACTCGCCCGCGAGCTTGGCGTCGTGGTCACGGCCCATTGTGAGAACGAGACCCTCGTGGCCGAGCGCCAGGCCGAGCTTCTCAGCGCGGGCAAGACGGCCCCCGAGTTCCACGAGCCCTCGCGCCCCGTGCGGGTCGAGGCCTCAGGGGTCCACCACCTCATGACCTTCGCCGAACTGACCGGGGCGGAGGTCTATGTCGTCCACACAAGCTGCGAGGAGGGCGTGAACGAAGCGCTCTGCGCCATGGCCCGCGGCGTCCGTGCCCATGTGGAGGTTGTGCTCCCGCACCTGATCCTCGATCAGAGCTTCACGAAGCGTGAGGGCTTCGAGGGCGCGAAGTATGTGATGAGCCCCCCGCTGCGCGACGCCGCCCAGCCGCAGAAACTCTGGAGCCACCTCCGGCGCGGCAACATCGCGACCGTGGCGACCGATCATGCACCCTTCGACTTTGAGACGCAAAAGTCCATGGGCAAGGGTGATTTCACGAAGATCCCCAACGGCATCCCGAGCGTTGAAGACCGGGTGAATCTGCTGTACACCCACGGCGTGGCGGCGGGCCGCATCGACCTGCATACTTTCGTCCGCGCGGCGAGCACCAACGCGGCCCGCATCTTCGGGCTCGCCGGCAAAGGGATGATCGCGGTGGGGGCCGATGCTGATCTTGTGGTCTTTGACCCTGCCTATCGCGGGACCATCTCCGCCCGCACTCACCACATGGCGACCGACTACAGCGCGTTCGAAGGATGGGAGCAGCGCGGCCGCCCCAGCGTGGTCACCCTGCGCGGGCGCGTAGTTGCCCGCGACGGTCGCTGCACACTCCCGCAGGGCGGCGGCCGATTCGTCCCCCGCGCCTGAGCGCCGCCGCCTCGGCCCAGAGTACAGGGCCATCAGGGCTCAGGGCTGGCACCCCGCGCGCCCACACCCGGCGCACCCAGCCGCGTGCCGCATGATCGCCTCAAGCGCCATCGGCGTCGCCGAGCCGCGCTGCAGTGATTCAAAGAACATCACCGGGCGCTCCCCGGCCCGCGGCGCGACCTCCGCCATCGTCATGGCGTCGTAGACGCGGCCGTTCAGCACCACTTGCCGGATCGACTGCGAGTGGGCGATGTCCGCGCTCGGGTCTTTGTCGAGGACAATGAGGTCCGCGAGTTTGCCGGGCGTGATGGAGCCAAGGTCGTTGTCAAGCCCGATGTACCACGCCCCGTCGATTGTCCCCGCCCGCAGGGCCTCGGCCGGGGTCATCCCCCCTTGCACGAACATGGCCAGTTCCCAATGTGCCGCCAGCCCCGCAAGCTGCCCGTGAGCCCCGAGCGTCGGGCGCACGCCAACCTGCATCAGCGCATGGGCCACCGCGGCCTCTTTGATATGGTTCCAATCCCCCGCCGGTGCAACCTCGCGCCGGCGTGAGCGCGGGTCCACCACATACCGCGGCACAAAGTTCATCAGCCGCGCGTTCTCCCACACGTTCGTCGTCGCGTACCAGTAGCGCTCGCCCTCCATGCCGCCGTACGCAACGCCCAGCGTCGGTGTGTAGCCCGTCTGCGAGGCGCCCCAGAACTGGCGGACATCCGCGTAGATGTTCTCAACCGGCAGCGTGTGCTCGACCGACGTGTGGCCATCCGCCACCATGGTCATGTTGTGCATGAAGAGTGCGCCCCCTTCGGGCACCACCATCATCTTCAGCCGCCGGGCCGCCTCCAGCACCATCTGGCGCTGATCGCGCCGCGGCTGGTTGTAACTCTTCACGCTGAAAGCCCCCACGGCCTTCATCCGCGAAAGGTGAAAGAGCGCATCGTCGAGCGACTCGAGCTCGGCCTTGTACGCCCCCGCCGCGCCGTAGAGGATGGTGCCCGTCGAGAACGTGCGCGGGGCCAGCAGCGCCCCCGTTCGCGCCAGTTCTGCAGCAGCGAAGATCGACTCGGTGTCGTTGCTCGGGTCGTGGATCGTCGTCACGCCGAACGCAAGGTTCGCCAGCGCGATCCAGTTCTTGCGCGGGGTGAAGCCGTTCTCTCCCTGTGAGCCGTGCGCGTGGACATCGATCAGCCCCGGCATGATGGTGCACCCGGTGGCATCGATCACTTTCGCCCCCGTCGGCACGGCCGTCTCCGCCACCGGCCCCGCGGCTTTGATGCGGTTGCCTTCGATCACCACGGTTCCGCGTTCGATCACCCGCATCCCCCGCCCGGTCGGCCCGCCGCGGTCAGCGTCCTCCATGGTCAGGAGCCGGGCGTTGGTCAGCGCGATGACGGAAACCCCGCCGCTCTGGCCCGTCGGCACGTCCTGAGCCGCCTTGAGGTCAACGCGCTGTGAGACCGCCGCCACCGCGGGCGGCGCCGGTGCGCCTCCGGCCACGAAGCCCGCGCTCTGAAGCGCGCCGCGAACATCCTGGGCATAGATCGTGGGCCCGAGTGACCACGTCACGCGCGAAGAGTCCCCCGTCCAGCCAAGGTTGGCTCCCGCCTCGCCGCTGACTTTCACTACGGGCGTCCCCGCGGCTTTGGGCCCGATGTCCACCGTCCGCCCCGTCTTGACGAACGGCGTAACAAAGACGTTGTACCGCTCCGCGAACGCCATCCAGCGCCCATCGGGGCTCACCCGATACTCCGTCGCCCAGTCGCTCTTGTAGTGCGTCCGTTCCTCGCGCGCGTCGAGGCCGATGCTCATCAGCATGGCGCGATCGCTGTCGCTCCCGCCCTCGTTGACGCTGTAGAACACCCGCCCACCATCGGCCCCAAAGTGCGGATCCGCCCCGCGCCGGCTGAGCAGCCGCGGTGCGCCCTCGGCGTTGGTCTGCCCCGGCCCGGGCACGGGCGCGGCGTAGATCCCCGGCTCCCGCCCCCACAGCGGCGAGGTGAGGTAGCCACCCGTGACCTTCGCATAGACCACGGTCGCGCCGTCGGGCGAGAATGCCGGTGTGACAAAGTGCCCCGGCTCGGGCGTGATCGTGGAGATGGTGCCGCTGGCGACATCAAGCACGCGCACCACGCTCAGCCGTTCGTCGTTCCACGCGACATAGACCACCCGTTTCCCATCGCGCGACCACGCCGGGTAGAACGCGCCCTCGTCCGCCGCGCCGGTCGTCAATCGCGTCACCGCCGCATCGGGCGCAACGGGGGAGGGGCCCGTATACAACCCGCCAAGGGCCTGAAAGAGCGAACGCCCATCGGCAGGGTTCACGCTCACCGTGCGCAGCATCCGCACGTCAAAGGTCGCCGGGGCCGCTTCCACCGCGAAGCGCTGAGCGCTCGTCACGGTCCGCGTCCCCTTGACGCGGAAGGGGATGACCCCCGCGCTCCCGGCCGCCACATCCACACGCCGGATCTTGCCCCCCGCCCACGTGATGATCGACCGTCCATCGGGTGTCCAGACCATCGGCGGGGCCACGCCGTGAACCGCCCAGGTCTCCTGATTGTCGCGCTCCAGCCCGTCGAACACGCTCCGGGCCGCCCCGTTTGCAAGGTCCAGTACAAAGAGTGTGGTCCGGTACCGCACCCGGCGCACGAAAGCGATCGACTTTCCATCCGGGCTCGGCGTCGGGCGGCAGGCCCCACCCGGCCCGGCAATCAATCGTGTGGTTTCACCCTTCTGTAGGTCCAGCCGGTCGACGGCGTAGATGCCTCTTGTGCTGTCCTTGCCATACTCAAAGCTCGCTCCCGGTGTCGCATCGAGCGAGTAATAGAGGTATCGGCCGTCGGGCGAGAGCGCGGGTTCACCCACGTCCTTCTGATCGCTCGGCTTGGTCGTCAGGGCCAGGCCATCGGTCTTCCCGCTGGCGTGGTACTGCCACATCTCCCCCGAGCCGAGCGAGCGACGGCTTGTGAAGTGCTTGCGCGCGATGATCGACTCACCGTCGCGCGTCCAGATCGGCTGCGTCAAGAGCCGGAACGACTCGCGCGTCACCTGACGCACCTCCGTCCCGTCCTTCTTCATCACCCACACGTTGTCCCCGCCCTTGCCGTTGTCCCCCGTCCGGTCGCTCACGAAGGCGATCGACAGGCCATCCGGGCTGAACCGTGGCTGCATGTCCCACTGATGCCCCGAAGCGATGCACGTCACGGCGGAGCCATCCGCGGAGCCCGACGCGGGCATGGTGTAGATATCACCCAGCAGATCGAACACGATCGTCGCGCCGTCGGGCGAGAGATCGACGTTCATCCAGGTCCCCTCATCCACGTCAATCGCGGCGGGCGAGAGGAGGGCAGCGTCGATGGGTGGGTTCGCGGTCTCCCAACGGCCCGAGTCGGCCTTCGCGGGGGCTTTCTCGGGCTCGGCCGCCGGGGGCGGTGTCCCGGGAGTCTGTAAACCGGGCAGCACGAGCGCGACCAGAACCGTCATGAAGAGGGTGTTCACACACGAAGCGTACGGGGCGGTCTGCGTGCCCGGCCCGTTCGGGGCCTGAGCCGTTCTACCTTTGGCCCATTCCAACCGACGGAGAGTCACCGATGGCCGATGTGTTGATGCTGGGCGTAAGCGGAATGCGCGGGATCGTGGGGAGCACCGTGACCCCGGAAGTCGCGGCCCGGTTCGCCGGCACCGTGGGCACGTTTGTCCGGGGCGGATACACGCCCTCCAAGCGCTTCCCGCGTCCGCGCGTCACCATCGCGCGCGACGGCCGGGCCGGAGGCGCGATGCTCCTCTCTGCCGCTGCCTCAGGGCTGATGGCCTCAGGGTGCGACGTTGTTTCGCTCGACGTGGCCATGACGCCGACGGTCGGCGTCGTGACCGATGCGCTCGACTGCGCCGCCGGGATGGTCGTCACCGCCAGCCATAACCCGCAGCAATGGAACGGCCTGAAGGTGCTCCTCCCGGACGCATCGCGCCGTCGTGGGCGGGCCTCAGCCGCGGCTCCGGCCAAGAACGTGGCCGACGAGATCATCGCCATGTACCGGGCATCCGGGCCGAAGTGGGCAGGCTGGGCTGATGTCGGCCAGCAAGAGGATGACACCTCCACGGGCACGATCTCGCGCATGCACCTTGACCGGGTCGTGAGAACACTCAGTGATGCCGACCCGCGCCTGGTGCGGCGCATCGCCAAGGCCAAACTCCGAGTAGTGGTCGATTCGGTGAACTCCTCCGGGAGCACGCTCGCGTCGCACCTGCTCAAGGAGTTCGGCGTCAGGTCCACCAACATCGCGGACAAGGGCAACGGGCTCTTCCCGCACACTCCAGAGCCGGTCGAGTCGAACCTTGGGATGCTCTCCCGCGCCGTGAAGCGCGCCAAGGCCGACGTGGGCTTTGCCCAAGATCCTGATGCCGACCGCCTCGCCCTCATCGACGAGCGCGGGCGCTTCATCGGTGAGGAATACACGCTTGTTCTCGCGGCCCGCGCCCTCTGCGAACTGGGCGTGATCCGCAAGGGGTCGGTCCTGGCCGCGAACCTCTCGACCAGCCGCATGATCGACGACCTCGCCCGTGACCGCGGGCTGCGCGTCGTGCGCACAGCAGTGGGGGAGGCGAACGTGGTGGAAGCGATGAAAGCGAGCCGGTCCCCCCTCGGCGGCGAGGGCAACGGCGGCGTCATCTGGCCTGCCATCACGTACGTGCGCGACTCACTTGGCACCATGGGGCTCACCCTGGCGCTCCTCGCGCTCACCGGCAAGCCGCTGAGCGCGCTGGTGGCGGAGATCCCGGCCTACGCCATCGTGAAGCGCAAGGTGGACCTTGCCCGCAAGGAGGACGCGGCACCCGCCGTGGAGGCCGTCTCGCGCCGATACCGTGATGAACGGGTGGACCTTCAGGACGGTGTGCGCATCGACTTTGAATCGCGGAGCGCCTGGGTCCATGTCCGCGCCAGCAACACCGAGCCGATCATGCGCCTCATCGCTGAAGCGCCCACGCGCCAGCAGGCCGATGGACTGCTCGATGAGGTGGCCAAAGTCATCGATGGGTGAACATGCCGTTCCTGCGCCGCTGCATTGTGGTTCTTCTTCTGTCGCTCACCGGCCTCGCCGCCGGATGTTCAAGCGCGCAGCCGCTCTCCCCGGAACAGATCGCCGCACAGCCCCCCCTGCCGCTCATCGATGCCGCCCTGCGCCGGACCGTGCGCGATGCCTTCGAGCATGCCGACGAATCGTGGCACAGCGGGTGGTTCGGCAACACCATCGTCAACCTCTGGGGCGGGAACAACCTCGGCCTCTGCTGGCAGTGGCAGCAGCGCGTCTACGCCGGCGTCCGGCGCACCACCGTGGATGCGGGCTGGCAGGCCACCGGTGTCC
>JBQTIJ010000322.1:0-4409 GCA_052388255.1 Phycisphaerales bacterium | reverse complement strand
AAGCGGTTTTTGCCTGAATGACATTGTTATTATGGGACGCTGCTGTCGCCCGGGCATTCCCTCGGGAATCTGATGGCCCCTCTGCGGTTATGCCGGTGTTGCCAGCCGGCCATCTGATACGATGGTCATTGGCAACCCGCCTGATCGTCGATGCCCCCCCTGCCTCACCATCCAAGTCCTATCACCGTCGTTGACCTCTGCGATCCGCAGAGCTGGCTTTCGCCTGCCGATCGGGCGTGGTTCCTGACTTCCTTACGGGCAGTTCTGGAGTCGCTCCGGGCCGGGGGTGAAGTCCGCGTGAAGATCGTCGCGGACCCAGAGATGGCTGATGCTCATCAGCGGTTCAGTGGGGTCGCTGGGACGACCGATGTCCTGACCTTCGACCTTGCCGAACCCGATGGCCCGCTCGACGCCGACCTGCTCCTCTGCGCGGATGAAGCCCGCCGTCAGGCCGCGGCTCGGGGGCACCCTTGGACCCATGAGCTCCTGCTCTACGCCGTTCATGGGATCCTGCACTGCCTTGGTGAGGATGACCACGACGAATCGGGCCATGCACGGATGCACGCCCGCGAAGACGCTCTGCTCCAGGCGGCCGGCGTAGGACCCGTCTTCGCGCGGGCGGAAGTTTCCACTCTCGGCGGGGGTGCCGGGTGACGTTCATTGCCCCCCTCATCGCGATCGGATCGCTCCTGCTCGGGTCGCTCATGGCGACGCTGTACGTGGCGCTCGGCGTCGTCGCGCGCCAGGCCGTGGAGAGCATCGCGAGTGCCCGCAACGACCACGCGGCTCTCCGGCGCATTGAGGTGATCTTCGATGATGCCGCGGGGCATGCCCGTGCGGTCGGATTGGTGCGGATCCTCTGCGACCTCGGCCTGCTCGTGAGCATGGTCTACTGGACCGCGCAAGTGCGCTCGGGCACCGCGGGCGAGGGTCTGAACCCGGCCCGGCATGACGTACTGAGTGTCACCCTTGCCGTTCTCGCCAGCGGGGTTCTGCTCTTCATCTTCGGCGTCATCGTTCCCATGGCGATCGCCAACCACACCGGCTCCCGCCTCATTTATTCGCGCTCGCTCCTGCTCCGCGTCACCGAGCGGGTCTGCTACCCCCTCACGCTGATCTCGGGCTTCTTTGATGAGGTCGTCCGTCGTCTCGCCGGCAACGAGGTGCGCCCGCTCGAGGAACAGGTCCAGCAGGACCTGCTCTCGGCGGTGGAAGAGGGCGAACGCGAGGGTGCCCTCGATGAGCACGACCGCGCCATGATCGAGGCCGTCATGCAGTTCGGCTCGCGCACTGTCGCCCAGGTCATGACGCCGCGGACAGCGATGGAAGCCCTCGAATACACCAACAACCTTGGCGAGGTCACCAAATCGATTCGGACCATCGGCCACTCGCGCATCCCGGTCTATGAAGAGTCGCTCGACCACATCGTGGGCATGTTCTATGTGAAGGACCTGATGCGCTGGCTCGCTGGCGATGTCGGGGCCCGCGGGTCCGCGGGTGGAAAGGCCTTTGAACTGCGCGCCATTCTGCGCCCCGCCCTCTTTGTCCCCGAGAGCAAAACTGTCCGCGAACTCCTGCGCGAGATGATCGACAAGAAAGTCCACATCGCCCTTGTCGCTGATGAATACGGCGGCACCAGCGGCCTCGTCACCATCGAGGACATCTTCGAAGAGATCGTCGGCGACATCAAGGACGAATACGAGGTCGGACCCGCGGAGGTCCCCGATGTCGTTCTGAAACTCGAGCACAAGAAGGCCGATGTCGATGCCGCCGCCCGCATCAGCGATGTCAACGACGCGCTGTTGCCCCTCGGGATCGAGATCCCCGAGAGCGAGGAATACGACACCGTGGGCGGGTTCATCATCACCACCCTCGGCCGCATCCCTGTCCGGGGGGAAAAGTTCCAGCACAAGTCGATGGAGTTCACCATCCTTGAAGCCAAGCCCACCAAGGTGGTCAAGGTCGCGGTCGAGGTCAAGGAGCCGACAGGCCTGACCGAGGCCGAGTCGCTCGCAGAGGATGACGCCCGGCGCAAGTGAGCGCACGCCAGCGCACCTCAGCCCACCGCGTTCATGAACCGGCGGGCCACGTAATCCGCCAGCAGCCAGCCCCGGCTCGTCACGCGCCACCGCCCGTCATCGCCACAGAGCAGCCCGTCGCGGATCAGTTCGTCGGCCAGCCCGGTCATGCGTGCCCCAGCACCCGGCGCCACCGCATCCGCCTCTTCGGCCATCACGGTCATCACGCCCTCGCGCAGGCGCAGCCCCGTCATCAGCCGCTCTCGCATCGCGCGGCGGGTGTCCACGCCTTCCACATCCACAACCGGCGCGTACCCCTTCCCGCGGCTGGCCAGGTACTTGGGCAGGTGGGGCGTGTTCTTGAAGCGCACCCCGCCGACATGCCCGCTCGCGCTCGGCCCAGCCGCGAGCCATTGCGACTGCCGCCAATAGGCAAGGTTGTGCCGGCACTCCGCGCCGGGCCTCGCGTAGTTGCTGACCTCGTAGCGCTCAAGCCCAGCCGCGAGGGCGAGGTCAGCGGCTCGCTCGAACATGTCCGCCTCAAGGTCCTCCGCCGCGGGCTCGAACTCACCCCGGCCGAGCCGAACCGTCATCGCCGTTCCCTGCTCGTACGTCAGGTTGTAGCATGAAAGGTGCTCGACCCCGAGCCCGAGCGCGGTGCGTACATCCGAGGCCCACTCGTCGAGCGTTTGGCCGGGAATGGCGTAAATGAGATCGAGCGAGGTCCGCCGGATCCCTGCTTCGCGCACCACGCCGAGCGCCGCGGTCACCGAGGCCGGATCATGCCATCGCTCCAGCGTCTTCAAATGCCGCTCGACGAACGACTGCGCGCCAAAGCTCACCCGGTTTACGCCCCCGCCCACGAGCGTCTCGGCGAGCTCTCGGGTGACGGTCTCCGGGTTGCACTCAACCGTGAACTCACCCGGGCCCGCCTTCGCGAACTCCCGCATGTCGAAGAGTTCATGCAGCACCCGCAGGAGCCGGCGCCAGAGCTCCGGCCGCAGCAGACTCGGAGTCCCCCCACCCACAAAGATCGTCGACAGCGCCCCGGCATGGACATGGAGCGCGCCCAGTTCTTCGCACAACCGTTCGACAAACGCCTCCTGCTGGTCCTCGGTGTCTACGAACGAGTAGAAATCGCAGTAGTGACACTTGTGGAAGCAGAAGGGAACGTGGATGTACAACGACGCGACCGGGTCATGCCCACCCGGCATCGCCTTGCCCGCAAAACTGGGCATGGATGAGCCAGACGCGATTGCGCCGCGCTCAAGCGGCCCCGGCCCCGTATGCGTGTTCCCACCCGTGGCGGCGGGTGTCGTCGCCTGCTGGAGCGGGATGTCGGGGCGGTCGGTCATGTTCAGATCTGGAATCGGGACCACCCAAGAGTGGAGGAGCCCATCCTCTCGCTGATGCGGATACGCTTGCGATTGTTGGTCGGGGAGTGCCCCGACCGTTCGACCAGCGTCCTTGATGCCCTCGCCGCCAGCAACTCCCGGAGACTTCCCTTGGAACTGAGCTTGGTGATGGTGAAGGCCGACGGTTCGACGAAGGAAGTCCGCATCGATCGCGAGTCGGCGATCATCGGTCGCGAGGAAGGGTGCCGGATCCGGATCCCCCTTTCGAGCATCTCTCGCAAACACTGCGAGGTGAAGTCCGATGACGACGAAGTGCTTGTGCAAGACCTCGGCAGCAGCAACGGAACCTATGTCAACGGCAAGCGCGTGAAGCAGCAGGAACTCGCCCCGGGCGATCTCCTCTGTGTCGGGCCCGTCGTCTTTGTCGTTCGCATCGACGGCCACCCCCGCCAGATCGACGCCAAGGACAGTTTCGCAGCCGGATCCGTCACCGACGAGAACGACGACTCGGGCGACCTCTCCTCCCCCAAGGCCCCCACCGCCACAAGGCCCAGTTCCTCGCCCTCGGGCCCGCCCCCGGCCGTGCGCTCGGGCGGCCCCGGCAACATGGGGAAGAAGTCACTCCTCGATGATGACGACGACGACTTCAGTGACCTCCTCAAGAACCTCCGCGAGGAAGATGACGACGAGGACCCCAAGAAGAAGTAACGGCCGCAGGGCAACATCGCGCCCCGCCTTGGAACCTGTTGAAAGCCGGCCCCTCAACCCCCGAACAACTGCACGGACCGCACACCGAACACCGAAAGCCCGCCCATGAACCAACCCAACCCCGCCGGTTTCGAGGCCTGGAACGACTCCCCCAGCGAAGCCCCCAAGCTCAGCATCCTCGCGATCCTTTCGCTCGTGCTCTCGATCCTCTGCATCACCGCACCGATCGGGCTCATCTGCGGCATCGCGGCCCTCTTCACCATCTCCGGCAGCGGCGGCCGCAAATCCGGCCGTGGCTTAGCGATCGGCGGCATCGTCCTTGGCGTAC
>JBQTIJ010000321.1:0-4787 GCA_052388255.1 Phycisphaerales bacterium | reverse complement strand
GCCAGATCCTCGCGCGCGTACCTCGCTCTCGCTTCCTCGTCCTGAACAGTGGCACCGGCAATCCCGCAAACGACGCCGCGATCCGGGCCCGCATCGCCTCCTGCGGGCTCCCCCCCGAGCGAGTCATCATCAAACCCGGGACCCCCGGGTCCGCGGAGACACTCCGTGCCTACCGCCAAATGGACATCGAACTCGACACCATGCCCTTCGTCGGCCCGACGACCAACTGCGAAGCCCTGCTCATGGGTGTCCCATTCATCTCCCTCGTCGGCGACCGACACGCCTCCCGCGTCGGCTTGACCGAGCTCCAAGCCATCGGCCGCCCCGAGTGGGCCGCCTTCACTCCAGATGAGTTCGTCGAGAAAGCCGTCGCCCTCGCCCTCGACCGCCCGCGCCTGATCCGCGAGCGGTCAACACTCCGGTCTGCACTGCTCGGATCGCCGCTCTGCGATGGTCCCGGCCATGCCCGCCGCTTCGAGCGCGCGATCCGCGACCTCATCCGCACGCTCCGGACCGCTGCGCAGTCGCCAGCCCGAGCAACTGAGCTACCGGGTGCCAGCATCGCGCCATGGATGGCGAAATGACAAGCGAACGCTCCGACCGAGCATTTCACTATACATAACATACATTATAGGACGTTATGCCGGAGGTGGGGGAGCCAGCCGAGGTTGCCGATCCCGGCCCCAGACGCCCGCCCTCAGGCATCACTGATCGCCAGCGACCGCGGCGGATCGCAGATTCGGAATGTGCTGCCGCGGCATCCGCTGCAACATGTTCGACCTGTCGAACCGGGCGCAGACAGCCATGTGTGTATTGGTCGCCAATTCAAGTTCTTCGTTGGCCTGAGTCAGCTCAAACGACCCAGCCACCGCCATGAAAAGCAGGATCCCCAGCGCGCCTTCGAGTGCGAAGTACCGTTTGTTCGTCGTGCGACCGCCCATGCTCGTGACTCCTGCGGCTTGGGCCGCGATTGATCCCGCCTTGGCATCTCGCAGGCGTGTCAGCGCCAGCGGGCGGGAGGAGAGGGGTATCGGCAAACCGGCTGGGTCAGTTGCCTCTTGAGCAAGCGCGGAACACACTCTGTCCCCATGTCGAAGTCCTCCACACCGTCGCGCCCGTCTCGTCTTCCCAAACGCCTCACGCTCTCGGGCGGAGCGCTGACAATTTCGGACGTCATCGCCGTCGCACGCTATGGGGCGAAGGTCGTGATCGGACCCGACGCGGTCCAGCTCATGCTGCCCTCGCGCCGCGTTGTGGAGCGGGCCCTTGGCGACGGCCTCCCGCACTACGGGATCAACACCGGGTTCGGCTCGCTGGCCCAGAAGCGAATCTCCGATTCGGACCTGAGCACCCTGCAGCGCAATCTCGTGCGCTCCCACAGCGCCGGCGTCGGCGAACCCCTGCCCGCCGACGTGGTCCGAGGGATGATGCTGCTGCTATGTGCGTCGCTCTGCCGCGGGTTCTCGGGTGTGCGGCCGCTCCTGGCCGGCACACTCGCCGAGATGCTCAACAAGGGCGTGGTGCCGTATGTCCCAAGCGTCGGCAGCGTGGGCGCATCGGGTGACCTTGCCCCACTCGCGGCCGTGGCCAACGTGGTGATCGGCGAAGGGCGTGCCATGCACGCCGGTCGGGTCATGGGCGGCGCCCAGGCCATGAAACGGGCAGGGATCAAGCCCGTCGTGCTCGCCGCCAAGGAGGGCCTCGCGCTCATCAACGGCACCCACCTGATGGCGGCCCAGGGTGCCCTGCTCTGCCATGACGCCACCCGCTTGCACCACGCCGCGAACGTCGCGCTCGCGATGTCGATCGATGCGATGCGCGCGACCGACGCGTTTCTTGATGCCCGCCTCTACGCCGCCCGCAACCACGCTGGGAGCAACCTGGTGGCCGAGAGAGTCCGCGGCTATCTCCGCGGGAGCCAGATCATCCGCAGCCATGTGAAGAACGACCCGCGCGTGCAGGACCCATACTCGCTCCGGGCGGCGCCCACAGTGCTGGGCGCAGCATGGCATGCCATGACGGGCGTGACCTGCGAGATTGAGGAAGAACTCCAAGCTGTGACCGACAACCCCCTTGTCTTCGTCAAGGGCCCCATCGCCACCGCGCTCGCCTCCGCCCGTGAAATCACCTCCGATGGTGAGGCCATCGTCTCCGGAGCAAACTTCCACGGCATGCCCCTCGCGATTCCGCTGGACTATCTGGCCATCGCTTTGTGCCACGTCGCCGGAATCGCCGAGCGCCGCATCTACCTGATGACGGGCGCCTTCGACCCTGAAAGCCACCTCAAGCCATTCCTTGCACGCAACCCCGGACTGCAGTCGGGGATGATGATCGCCCAGTACACCGCCGCGGCGTGCGTCAACGAGATGATCACGCTCGCCCCGCCCGCGAGTGTGAGCAACATCCCCACGAGCGCAGGGCAGGAGGATTACAACTCCTTCGGCCCTCGGGCCGCGGCCAAGGCGCGACGCGCCATGGACCTTGCCGAACATGTGGTGGCGATTGAACTGATGTGCGCCGCTCAGGGTGTCGAGATGCACCGCCCCCTGCGCAGCGGCAAGGGTGTTGAAGCCGTCATCAAGACCATCCGAAATGACGTTGCACCCCTCACCGATGATCGGCCACTGACCGGTGACATCGAGGCCATCGTGGCCCAGATCCGCGACGGCATGATCAGTTGACCAGCCGGATGGCGAGGTCGATCGCGGCGACCATCGACGTGGCGTCGGCAAGGTTCTGGCCTGCGATGTCAAAGGCGGTCCCGTGGGCAGGGCTGGTGCGGACCATCGGTCGCCCCCCCCACCGCAGGCCGACAGTCACGTTTACCGTCTTCGCCCGGTCGATGAGTTTGACAGGGATCAGCCCCTGGTCGTGGTACATGGCGACCACGAGATCAAACCCCCCAGCGGCGGCCTTGATGAACACGGCATCACCGGGGTACGGCCCGGTGGCGTCGATCCCCGCAGCCCGGGCCACCGTGATGGCCGGGGCGATTTCGCGGTCGTCTTCGGGCCCAAAGAGGCCGTTCTCGCCCGCGTGCGGGTTCAGGCCGCACACCGCCACCCGCGGCGAAGGAACGCCCAGTTCACGACAGGATTGAGCGCCAAGTTCGATCGCTTCGAGCACACGCTCGCGGGTGATGAGCTCCGAAACCTGGCGGAGCGAAACGTGAACAGTGACAAGGATGACTCTCAGGGCCGGTCCAACAAACAGCATTGCCGAACGTGGAGATTGAAAGGACTCGGCCAGGAGTTCTGTATGGCCGGGGTAGGTTCTACCCGCCAGATGCCACGCCTCCTTGGAGATGGGCGCGGTGACGATGGCCTCGACAGCACGCGGGTCAGCAGGGGGCAGTTTGGCGCGGTCAATCGCCTCCGCCACGGCCTCAAAGGACGCACGCCCTCCCGCGGCGGTCGGCCGGCCGAGATCACGCCCGCCCCCGCTCCCGGCGAAGGTATCGAGGACGATGAGTTCGGCCCGGGCTTGGAGCGTGCGATCCGCGATGGCTTTGGCCACGACCTCGGGCCCGATGCCGTTGGGGTCCCCCGTGCAGATCGCGATGCGCGGTCGGATGGTCATGGCCGCTCAGCATCAGGAAAGGGACTTGACGAACACGCCGAGGCGACGAACGCCCTCGCGAATCTGCTCATCCGAACAGGCAAAGCTCAGCCGTAGGTGCGTCCGACCGCACCCGCCGAAGTCCTCCCCCCCCACCGTCGCCATGTGGTGTTCATCAAGAAGCGCGGCCGCGAACGCCGCGGGGCCATCGATGCGAACCCCCTTCGGCGAGGTCTTCCCGAGGTGGGCCGAGAGGTCGCAGAACAGGAAGAACCCACCCGTAGGACGCGGGGCGGGCAGATTGGGCAGGTCTCGCATCAGCCCGGTGATGAGTTCTGCCCGATTGGCGAACGCCTGTCGCATGCGTTCGACGTCCGCCCCGCACTGCGTGAGCGCAACGCGGATCGCAGGCAGAAAGAACTGCGGAATACAGGTGGTCATCTGCCCCTGCAGCGTCGTCACCGCCTTGGCCACCTTTAGCCCAAAGGCCCCGCTCCCGGCGAGATAGCCAATCCGCCACCCGGTCATCGCAAAGGCCTTTGAGAGCCCGTTACAGGTGATGGTGCGCTCGGCCACGCTGCGGACACTCCCCGGTGACTTGTGCGCGATGCCCCCGAAGATGATCTTCTCATACATCTCATCAGAGAGGATCGTGATCTGAGGGGCAATCGTGGCCGCGGCTTCCGCCACGACCGCGCACAAGGCCTCGATCTCTCCCGGCGTGTACATGGTCCCGCACGGGTTGCTCGGACTGTTCAGGAGCACGATGCGGGTCCGTGCCGTCACCGCCGCCCGCAGTTGTGCCGGAGTCATCTTGAACTGCGTTGCCGGGGTAGTCTCGACCTCCACCACCTTGCCCCCAGCCAGCTCGCAGATCGGGGCAAATGAGACCCACGCGGGCACGGGCAGGATCATCTCGGGGGCCTGACCGCCAAACCGAGAAAGGTGGGGCGGATCAAGCAGGGCCTGCGCGGCCAGAAAGAGAGCCGCTTTGTTCCCAGGGGTGATGACCACATGCTCCGGCGTGCATCCGGGAATGTCGTTCTCACTGGTGAGTTTCTCGGCGATGACTTTGCGCGTTGCCTGATCGCCCGCCGTCGGGGCGTACTTGGTCTGCCCGCTTGTCAACGCCTCGATCGCCGCCCGCTTGACCGACTCTGGGGTGTCAAAGTCCGGCTCACCGGCCGCGAACGGAAGCACGTCGATCCCTTGACGCCGGAGTTCCGCCG
>JBQTIJ010000320.1:0-2905 GCA_052388255.1 Phycisphaerales bacterium | reverse complement strand
CTCGGGCGACCCCCACGCCCCCCCCCGTCAGGCGTTGAGTTCCTTCCCTGATCTCACCCCGATCAGAGCCGCCATCCGCCCGGTCACACCGCGGTCGCGTCGGTGTGAGAAGTACAGCCCCGGCTGGCTCACCGTGCACCCGCCGCACGCTTCGACCACCGCCACGCCCGCACGCTCAAGCTGCACTCGCAGAGCACGCTGGAGATCCACGTGCCCCTTTCCATCCGACCGGGCCCGCCACACTGAAGGGTCCTCCCCGAACCCGGCCCGGAACGCCTCGACCACCTCGGCTCCCACCTCAAACGCATCGGCCCCGATGCACGGGCCGATCACCGCTCGTCGGCAAGGCGCGCTGAACTCCCGTTCCATCACCTCCGCCGCCCGCGCCGCCACGCCCGCAATGACCCCCCGCCACCCCGCGTGGACCGCCGCCACCACGCGCCCTGATCCATCCGCCATCAACACCGGCGCACAGTCCGCCGTCCGCATACACAGCACCACCCCCGGGTCATCCGTCACGAGCGCATCGGCCCGCACCCGCGACGTCGCCTCCACCCCCTCACCGCGCCGGTAGACATGCACACCATCCCCATGCACCTGATACACCTCGACCACGCTCCGCCGCGCGGCTCCGATCGCCTCCCGTAGCCGCCGCAGATTCTCCGCGATGTTCGTCACCGGATCGCGGGCCGGACCTGTCAGTTCACCAGGGTTCCCAAAGTTCAGCGATGCGAACACCCCGCCCGAGACGCCTCCCGTCCGGGTCGAGAATCCATGTGGGACATCGCTCAGCACCGCCGACTGAATCGGCCGCACCCTCTCCATACCGCTCTGCGCGTGGTCGTTGCTCACCCCGGGTCTATCGGTCCCCGTGCCCGCTCAGCGCGAATCGCGCAGCCGCCGCCAGTCGTCCGCGGGCTTGCCATCCGCATATTGCCAGATCGTCACGGCCAGCCGCTTCACGCCCCAGCGCAGGGCCGTTTCGTGAGTGGGGTACAGCACATCCAGCCGCGAGCCCTTGATCTTCCCACCCCGATCAAGCACCGGCACGATCTTGTCCCCGGCGTATCCCGGAACCGTGAGCATGCTCCCCAAGGGCAGCAGCCGCGTGTCCGCCGCCACCAGTTGGAAGCCGTTCGTATACACATCGTGCAGCGACGCGGTGATCCCGTCATCCGAGTCACCGCACGAGCGCGCATCCGGCGAATAGGCCGTCACGGTCATCATGATCGTCCGCACCGGTCGCACTGGCCGGCCGTTGAAGTACCGGATGCTGATATCCGTCTCGAACCCCTCCGCCACGACCTCCGATTCATCCGGCTCCACGGGCTCCACCGCCCCGGGGGCAGGGATCAAGGGGTCGGTCGGCGTCAGCAGCCGCGTCACCACCGCCGGGCCCACCGGCTGCGGCACCGCAGTCGCCGAGTCGAGCACCGCCAGCGTGGGGGCGGGTTCACTTGTCGTCAGTTCCTTCGTCACCACGGCCGAGAACGCCACCACCATCACCAGCAGCCCGAACGCGGCTGCTTCGGCCATGGCCAACCGCACGGGCGGGATCCACGGTGCTCGCGAGGTCAAGATGGAACGGCGGAGTCGGCTCATGGTGGGCTTGGCCGAAGGATTCGAGGGCAGTGTTCTATGCCCCCCCTTTGGTATCGGGCAACTACCGACCTAACAATAAACAAACTTATCGGCCTTCCTCCGGCCTCATAAACCAACCTTCAGCAAACTTTCCCCTCTTCGCGGGGTACCAATTCGCATGCTCAACCCCGTAACAAACGCACTCCACCCCTCCGGTACCATCACCCCATGACCCCCTTCGCGCTCGCCCTGGCGCTCCTTGGTTCACTCGCCCCGGACCCGCTTCCAACCCTCGTACTCACGACGGACAACACGCTCGTCGCGGCCTCCTGCATCATTCGGATTCCCCCCGGCACAGTTCTCGAAGACGCCGACGGCAACGGCATCCTCCACGTCACCTCTGACAACCTCACCATCACCTTCGAGCCCGGCAGCGTCCTCCGTGGCTCCGCACCGGGGTCCGATCCCGACCTCGCCAAGGGAACCGCCATCCGCATCAGCGGCCGCTCCGGCGTCTCTATCGAGGGCCTCCCCGCCGAGGGTTTCCACGTGGGCATCTGGGCCACCGCAGCGCCCAATCTGACAATCAACCGCTGCACCTTCGACCACATGTGGCGGCCACGCCTCGCGAGCACGCCCGAGGCCGAAGCCGCGGCTGACTGGCTCTGGCCCCACAACAACGACCACGCGGAATGGCGCACTCGCTACGGCGCGGCCATCTGCATCGAGCAATCAACCGCCCCCACCATCCGGTCCTGCCGTGCCAGGGCCGGGCAGAACGGCCTTATCCTCGACCGCGTCTCTGCCGCCCGGGTCTATGACAACGACTTCTCCTTTCTCTCCGGCTGGGGGATCGCCCTGTGGCGCTCCTCCCACAACACCATCTCACGCAACGCCCTCGACTTCTGCATCCGCGGCTACAGCCACGGCATCTACAACCGCGGCCAGGATTCCGCCGGCATCCTGCTCTTTGAGCAGTGCCACCACAACACCATCGCTGAAAACTCCGCCACCCATGGGGGCGATGGGTACTTCGCCTTCGCCGGCAAGCAGGCCCTCGGAGAGACCCCCTCCCCCGGCTTCGACCACACCCGCGCCGGCTGCAACGACAACACTGTCGCCCGAAACGACTTCTCGTACGCCGCGGCTCACGGCCTTGAGCACACCTTCTCATTCGGCAACCGCTTTGAAGGCAACCGCCTTGTTGAGAACGCCATCTGCGGCATCTGGGCCGGCTACGCGCAGAGCTCCCTCATCCTGAACAACACGATCAAGGGCAACGGCCCCAGGACGAGCCGGGCCGGGGGGGGCGGGGGGGGCGGGG
>JBQTIJ010000319.1:0-1854 GCA_052388255.1 Phycisphaerales bacterium | reverse complement strand
GGTGTTGGCGTGCGCGCTGGCGGTGGGGTTCACGGCCCCACCCTAGCAACGGCCCCATGCGCCCCCGGAGAGGAGGCACGGGTCCCGCCCACCGGCGATGAACCCACAGTGAGTGTCGCTCACGCTTGTCATTGAAACCAGCAATCCCGCCAGCGCGCCCCCGGGCTCGAGCGGTCAGAGTGTGGCGATCGGCATGATCCGCAGAGGCTCGGCGGAACTGCTCGATGAGGAAGCCGTTGCGCCGCCCAGCCGGACTGAGGACGATCTGATGCCAGCGATTGACCGGCTGGTCCGGCGCGTGGCGGTCCGGCCCCGCGACATCGCGGTCGTGGGGGTCTCGATCGGTCCGGGTGGGTTCACCGGCCTGCGCGTGGCGGTGGCGACTGCGAAGATGCTGGCGCTGGCGTCAAGAGCGGGCCCAGAGGGCGGCCGGTGTATTGCCATTCCTTCCGCGCTCGTGGCTGCGTGGGAGCATGAACCGGCGGCGCCGCTGGCCGTCGCGCTTGCGGGAAAGCACGAGACGGCTCATATCACGGTCTTTGGCTCGAGTTTCCGTTCTTCACCCATGGCCGATGGCGCGGTGATGGACGCGGCGGGTGTGGCGGCGCTGGCTGGCCGAGGGGTCGCGTTGCTGCTTGCGGATCGTCACTTGCCTGCGATGGTGCGTTCGGCGGCTGAATCGGCCGGGATGCGTGTTGAGCCACCAGTGTTCGCGGCTCGCACCGCACTCGCGGCCGCGGCCCGGATCGCGCCTGTCGAGCCCGGCGCATTGCTCCCGCTCTACCCGCGCGAGCCGGAGGCGGTGACGCTGTGGCGGCAACGCAAGAGCAAGGGGGCCTGACGCTCCGGGCGTCGGGCGGGGTGCTTCAAGCACGGACCATGCTGGCGAACTCGGCCACTCGGGCGTCGAGCTCGGCCCGGGTCAGGGTCATCAGGCGCGAGAGTGTGAAACTCTCGATGTTGAAGCTCGCCATCACGGTGCCGTGGACCAGCCCACGCTGCACCACGTCAAACGCGCCGGGGTCCGCCGCCGAGCCGGAGGAAGCCGCGGCGATGGAGCCCATCATGCCCCCGGCGAAGGAATCCCCCGCGCCGGTGGGATCGATGACCTTCTCGGCCGGGTAGGCCGGGAGCGCGGCGACGCGGTCGCCGTGGATCAGGAGCGCGCCGTGCTCACCCTTCTTGACGATCACAAAGCGGAGTGCGCCGTTGCTGCCGCCGAACTCAGCGACCATCTGCCGTGCCGCGGTGATGGGGTTCTTCTTGCCGGTGAAGAGCTCCGCCTCGTCATAGTTGAGCACCAGGCCATCGACCGAGCGCATGAGGGTGCACAGGTCTGGGCGGGCGGTCTTGATCCAGAGGTCCATGGTGTCCGCGACGGCGAGTTTCTTGCGGGGGAACTGGCGGAGCAGGTCCGCCTGGACGGCGGGATGGGTGTTGGCAAGAAAGACCAGCGTGCTGTCGGCGTACGCCGCGGGGACCTTCGGTGGCGGCTCGAGGAGAACGCCCAGCTCAGTGAAGAGCGTCTCGCGGCTGTCCATGTTGGCGTGGTACTTGCCGCCCCAGGCGAAGGTCTTTGACCCCGGGCGCGTCTCCAGCCCGGCGAGGTCGATGCGTGGGAAGGTGCGAAAGACCGAGCGGTATTGCTCGCCAAAGTCACCGCCGACCGCCGCCACGAGGCGGACAGGACCGTGAAAGCTCGCCGCGGCGGCAAAGTATGTGCATGATCCGCCCAGCACCTTCTCGGCGTGGCCGTGGGGGGTGTAGACAGAGTCGATGCCGATGGTGCCGGTGACGATCAGTGACATGGGAGCGGAGGGTAGCGGAGCGCCACGACGGCGATCGGGGTGCGTG
>JBQTIJ010000318.1:0-3518 GCA_052388255.1 Phycisphaerales bacterium | reverse complement strand
ATCTCAAAGCCAATGACCACCACCACCTCGTTGGGTGGGACGATCTGAACGAGTTGCGGGTTGCTCTCGGTCGCCGCGACTGCAAACTCAATCTGCTTGACACCGGCCCACGCCTCGCTGAGCGCGGCGAGGCCGCGGCTGGTCACTTTGCTGATGAGTCGAGTTTCAATGAGGGTGAGCGGTCGCTGTGGAATGAAGAGGTCGCGGTTGGTCCCGCCCAGCAGTCGATCGATGATGGGATAGATGATGAGAGGGGAGAGTTCAAGGCAGACCTGCCCTTCAAGGGGCTTGGCGTCGATGAGATTGAAGGAGGTAGGGTTCGGGAGACTGTTGATGAACTCGCCGTAGGTCATCTGCTCGCACGAGCTGACCTTGACCTCAACGATGGTGCGCAGGAACCCTGAAAGCGAAGCACCGAAGTTTCGCGCAAAGGACTCGTGCAGGGTCTGCAACGAGCGCATCTGGTCTTTGCTGACCCGTTCCGGTCGTTTGAAGTCGTACGGCCGGACCTCGACGCTCTCCGAATCATGCCGTGCCCGGCCGAAGATGCGTTCGGAAGGGCTTGGCGCACCCTCCCCGGACTCAACCGCGTTGAGCAGATTGCCTATCTCGGATTGGTCGAGCACTTCCGGCATTAGCGCGCAGCCCGCCCCTGCCGCGAGGGCCCGAGCCGCTCATGGAGTATCGACCGCGCGAGGCCGCGGGCTTGATCGGGAGTCGGGATTGGGGTTCCGGGCGTTCGGCGAGAGTGCCGGGGGGGTTTCCCGTTTACGGCCCCCAGAGAGAGAGAGAGAGAGAGAGAGAGAGAGAGAGAGAGAAGGGCTCTGCCCGAGCCGGTCGCCCCGCTACGGAGGCCAGAGGGCAAGACCGGCGGGTACACTGCGGTCGCTTGTGGAGGGCCTGCCCATGGCACGCGATGATGATCCTGACGTACCGCGCCGCTCGCGCCACAAGACTGATCTCCTCCTGATCTTGCTCACCCTCGGCCTCGTGGTACTGATCGGCGTGGCGGGGGTGGCCGGTGTGCTGATGTGGCGGCAGGTGCAAGTGGCGCAAGTGATGGCTCGCGAGATGGCGGTGGAGGCGAACCGCCAGCGCTCCAATGCGTCGTCGGCTGCCCGTGAGGCCATGGAGAAGGCCGAGGCGGAAGCGGCCGCGGAGCGGGAGAAGGAACCGGCACCGCCCGAAACGACGACGGTACCCGGCGCGGACATCGCCAAGTTCATCAACGAGCTCGTGAACTCGGGTGGGGCCCAGGTCGTGGCCGACCCGGCGACTCTCGATCGGCTGCTCATCGAAGCGGCGCGGCGGCTTGATGAAGGAGGGATGCGCTCAAGCCCGCTGAGCGAGGCATCGGCGCGATCGAGCATCGGGCTGACCTATCTGGGCTTGCAGCGATTCGATGCCGCGGAACTGCAACTTCGGCTGGCCTATGACATGCGTCGTCGCGTGCTTGGCACCGAACATGCCGAGGTTCTTCGTGACGAGGCGAACCTGAAGCGCTGCCTCGACCTCAAGGGCCGTTGACACCCGGGCCGCCCTCGGCCTCGATGACGCCGGCCTTGCGGAAGAACGCCTCGATCGCGCGGTGATACCCCGCGGGGTCGGTGGGAAAATCGTTGTGGTCACAAGGTTGTGTGACGAGCGTCGCGTCTTTGGCGGCCTTGGCAAGCCGCTCCGCGTGGCTAAAGGGAATGATGGAGTCGCGCGTGCCGTGGAAGACGAGCACGGGCCCGGGGTAACTCCGCACCACCCGGTCATTCCGGAACGGGTGCTTCACCAAAAACCAGGGGATGCCGAACCTGCCGGCGATATCCGCCACGGAGGTGAAACTCGACTGCAGAATAAGCGCCCGGGGTGGCCTCGCCTTCGCGAGAGCACAGGCGGCGCCGCCGCCGAGCGAACGCCCGTAGTACACCACGCGGGTAGCGTCGATGCCTGCGCAAGCAGTGACGAGGTCGTACATTCGGATGCTGTCATCGGTGATGGCCTTCTCGGAGGGCTGCCCGCTAGCGCGGCCGTAGCCGCGGTACTCAACGAGCAGAACGGCGACGCCAAGGCGGTCGTAGATCTTCAGTTCTGCGTACCCGGCGACATCGTCGATTACTTCGGCATTGCCGTGGAACCAGATGACCAGCGGCGCGGGAACGCCCGGCGGCTGGCGGAGAGGGAGCCGCAGCCAGCAGGGCACCGTGCTGCCTTCATCCCCTGTGACGGCGAGTTCGGTCCAGCGTCCGGGGACCTTGCCGTCGGGATCGCGCTTGCCGGGGACCTCGCGCGGGAAGATCATGCGGTCCTGGAGTGAGACCAATGCGCACCCATACAGCCCGTAGGTGGAGACGAGTATCACAAGGAGCCGGGTGAGGCGGCGACGCCAGACCCGCCCCGCGGATGGAGCCGGCGGAACGGTCGTCGCTGGTGGGATCGGATCGGCCATAGTGCGGTTCACCGCGAAAGACTTCGACCGTCGCTATTTACAGAGGCGTGCCAGTGCCTCGGCGTACTTGGCCTGTGTGCCCGCGACCACATGCGGCGGGAGCGTGGGGCCAGGGGGAGACTTGTCCCAGCCGCCCGACGCACAGAGCGTTTCAAGATACTCGCGGAGGAACTGCTTGTCGAAGCTCTGTTGAGGGCGTCCTGGCGCGTAAGTCTCGGCGGGCCAGAATCGGGAGGAATCAGGGGTGAGCGCTTCATCGATGATGATGGGCGGAACCCAGATACGACCGGCGCGGGGGACGAGGTCGTCGGGAAAACCAAACTCAAACTTGGTGTCGGCGATGATGATGCCCCGGGCGATGGCATGGGCCGCGGCGGCGTTGTAAATGGCGAGCGACATCTCGCGGAGCGCGTGCATGGTCTCCATGCCGACGAGCTCACACGCATGCTCGAACGTGACGTTCTCGTCATGCCCGGTCGCTGCCTTTGTCGCAGGCGTGAAGATGGGTTCCGGAAGACGCTCGCACTGGCGAAGCCCGGCGGGGAGCTTGACTCCGCAGACCGATCCGCTCTGCTGGTACTCCTTCCAACCGGAGCCCTCGAGATAGCCGCGGACGACACACTCGATGGGGATGACGGTGCAGTTCCGGCCGATCGTGATCCGACCCTCAAGCTCGGCATGCAAGGGAGAGCCGGGGGGGACGAGCCCGGGCGGGAGATCGGCGACACTGGTCGAGAGAACATGGGCCTCTGCAAGTTTGCGCTCGCGGATGAAACTGAACCACCACGCCGACATGGCGGTGAGCGTGCGGCCCTTGCCGGTGATCGGCGTCGGCATGATGACATCGAACGCGCTGATGCGGTCGGTGGCGACGATGAGGAGGCGGCCGGGTTTCTCGCCCCTTGACGCCCCTGCGTTCGCGCGCGGGAGTTCGTAGACATCGCGAACTTTGCCGCGGCGGAGCAGGGGCAGGTCCGGCGCAAGGGGGGTCAACGTGGCGGCCATGGGTGAAGGTAGCGGGGGGATACAGCGAAATCCGTTGGAGGAGGAGCCGTCACTACACTCCGGGCGCGACGCGGGC
>JBQTIJ010000317.1:0-3166 GCA_052388255.1 Phycisphaerales bacterium | reverse complement strand
TGACTTTATTTTAGTGGTCTTCGGGGTGCGGGTGCTCCCGGTGGTTCTTGGGATGGTGCTGGGGGGGGCGCTTGGGGGGGGGGGGGTGTGGGTGGGTCGGCACTCAGCTGGGACCGCGTGGTGGGTGGGGCTGGGCGCGGGGTTGGTGGTGGGGTTTGTGAACATGCTGGTCCTCGGCTCGGTCCTCGCGAAGAAGCCGGCGGAGGGGATGACAGGTCTGAGCGAGCATGCAGCGCTCTTCGCGGCTGGGTACCTGGTGCTGAGCGGGGTGCTGGCCGTGGTGGGAGCCCAGATCGGGCGTGGGCTTCGCCGGGCGGGCACGCCGGAGATTGGTGAGCAGGGGTGGATGGCTCGGCTGGCGCTTGTGCTTTGCCTCGCGCTCTTGCCGCTGCTTTTCATTGGCGGGCTCGTCACCAGCACGGCCAGCGGGATGGCGGTGCCGGATTGGCCGACGACCTTCGGCGCCAACATGTTCCTTTACCCCGTGTCGCTCATGACTGGGAAGGTGTACTACGAGCACACGCACCGGCTCTTTGGGACACTTGTCGGCGTCACGGCGATTGTGCTGATGGCCGCATCGATCTGGCGGGGGCCGACGGGGCGAGTTCGTCTGGCGACGGTGGTGCTGCTGCTCGTCATTACGGGGCAGGGGCTGCTCGGTGCGTATCGCGTGACGCACGGAACAGCGAAGGGCGCGGCGGATGCTGCACCGGCTGCGGTGGTCGCGGCGAACCCCCCGGTGCTTCCGGAGGCGGCAGCGACCGCGGCGGGGCGCGAGGCCAAGGGCCCCAAGGCGCTTGCGATGCTGCACGGAGTGAGCGGCCAACTGACTTTCGCCTTTGCAGTGGGGGTGATGGGCGTGCTGATGCCGGCGTTCGGCCAGAGCGAGCGGGGATCGTCGAAGGCCCCGAGACGGCTGCGCGGGTTGGCGCTCGGGCTGCTTGCGGCGCTGGTGGTGCAGCTTGTCTTCGGGGCGATGCTGCGGCACAGGGGCGGGGCGCATGCGACCTGGTCCCACATCGGGTTCAGTGTTGTTGTCATGCTGCTCGCGGTTGTGCTGGGCTTCATGCTGAAGAAGGCCGCGGCGGACAAGGGAGATTCGGGCTCGCGGGTTTTTCGGCTGCTGGGCGGTGCGATCCTGCATGGCGCGGGGCTTCAGTTCGTGCTTGGCTGGGTGGCGTTTCTGGCGCTCTCGATGACCAAGGACCCGGCGGAGAGCGGGTTCCGCATCGCCTTCGGGACCGCGCACCAGTTTAACGGCGCGCTGCTGCTGGCGAGCGCTGTGCTCACGGTCATCTGGACACGGCGGCTGATTGCGAAGAGCTGAGCGAGCGCTTGGCAGTCCATGTTCAACGGGCGCGGCTGGTCAGGAGGTCGCCAGTTCGCAGAACATGCGCACGCCGATGGGCAGAGCATCGTCGTTGAAGTCAAAGTCGGGCTTGTGGACCGTGGGATAGGTTGCGCGGCCTTTGGGACGGATGCCGAGGCAGAAGAAGACTGCCGGGGCCTTGCGGCCGTAGTAGGCGAAGTCCTCGCCGCCCATGACCGGTTCGGCCACACGAATCACCGCGGGCTTGCCCATGACCCGTTCGGCGACGGCGAACCAGTGATCGGTGAGGGTCGGGTCGTTGTGAGTGACGGGGTAGCCCTCGTTGAGTTCAACGCGGGCCTCGCAACCGAGGGCGATGGCGGTGTGCTCGCAGATGGCGCGAACGCGGTCGCGGGCGAGGGCGCGCGTTTCGGCCTTCAGGGTGCGAATAGTCCCGATGAAACTGGTTTCGACAGGGATCACGTTGTTGGCCGTGCCGCCTTCGATCTTGCCGATGGTGACGACGACCGAGTCCAGCGGCGCGACGTTGCGGGAGGCGACGGTCTGGAGCGCGGTGATGCAGTGAGCCGCGGCGACGATCGGATCGCGCGAGTAGTGGGGGAAGGCGGCATGACTGCCAACGCCTCGAAGAGTCACACGGATCTCGTCGGTGGATGCAAGGAGCGGGCCGGGACGGCTGCCGATGGTGCCGAGTTCAAACTCCGGCCAGCAGTGCAGGCCGAACATGCGCCCGACCTTGGGACCAAAGAGGCCGTCGAGCGCTCCTTCCTTGCAGAGTTTGTCACCGCCGCCGCCACCTTCTTCGGCGGGCTGGAAGACGAACGTGACGGGGTTGGGGCGGTGCATCTTGCTCAGGACCCGGGCGGCGCCGAGGAGGATGGTGGTGTGGCCATCATGGCCACAGGCGTGCATGAGGCCGGGTGTGGTCGAGGCATATGGGAGGCCCGTCTCCTCGCTGATGGGGAGCGCGTCCATATCCGCGCGGAGGCCGACGGCGGGCTTGGTGTTGTCGGTGGCGCTGGAGGCAGGGAGGTGGGCCACCACGCCGGTGCCGCCGGCCATGCCGGCCTTGTGCTGGATGCCGAGGCGCTGAAGTTCGCGGACGACCACAGCCGCGGTGCGGTGCTCGGTGTAACCGAGTTCTGGGTGAGCGTGCAGGTCGTGCCGGATGGCCCGAAGGTCGTTGACTTCGGCATTGATCAAGGCGTCAAGGTCGGGCATGTCCAAGTGTATCGCTCGTGGTTCGAGCGTCCCTCTACGCGCGGCTATGCTCGGCGCGTGTCCTTTCTCGGGTTCATTGCGCTGCTGCTGACCGGATTCGCGCTCGCGTATGGCGGCGTGGTGGTGGTGGTCGTGATGGCATTGGTGCGCCCGCCGCGGCTGGGGTATGCCTATGCGGTGTCGCGCTCGATGGCGGGGACGCCGGAGGAACTGCCGTCTTCGCAGGGCGGGGCGAGGTCGTACCGGCCATGGACGTTTGTGAATGGTGGCGTGCGCTTCGCGGTGTGGGAGGTGCCGGGGGACAACCCACGCGGGCCGATCTGCATTGTGACCCATGGGTGGGGGAGCTCGAGGGTTCGAGCGCTTCACCGCGTGCAGGTGCTGGCGCCCTTTGTGCGGTCGATTGTGCTGTGGGACCTGCGTGGGCATGGCGAATCGGGGGGGCACTCGGCGCTCGGCTCGCGGGAGGAAGGGGACCTTGCCGCGCTCATTGGGATGGTGACCGATGGTGACGGTGCGGGTGCGGGTGTGCTGCTTGTGGGCTCATCGATGGGTGGAGGGATCAGTATCGCGGCGGCTGCGCGAGACCGGCGTGTGTGCGGGGTTATTGCGCAG
>JBQTIJ010000316.1:0-8632 GCA_052388255.1 Phycisphaerales bacterium | reverse complement strand
CCCTCGGTGCCTGTGGCGCTGTGATTGCTGGCGTGGTGGCACTGGCGGCTGCGGAGCCCGCACTCTTTGCCACCGGGGTGCGGCGCGTGTTGACTCCGTGGAGTGATGCCGCGTGGCCCCGTCGCACGGGCGTTGAGGACCTGACAGCGGCGCGGGTGCATCCGCTCGGATCCGCCCTGCCCCTTCGGGCCGGGCTGGTGGCGAAGAACCGAGGCCACACGGCCCGGGTCGAAGCGGTCTATCGATTGATCGATGCCGACGGCGTTGCGGGGCCGAGCCGGCGCTTGGTGCTCACGAACCAGGAGCGGCCAGCCCCCGGCGCGGCGACGGGTGCTGTGCTCTTTGAGCGGATGATCGATGCCCCTTCACTCGAGATCGCCGGATCAGAGTCGATCGCTGAACCGGGCGAAGTCGAGTACACCTTTGAGAGTGATGACGACGAGACGGAGCCCGTCCGTGTCAAACTCGTGCGCCCGCCAGCGGTGACGGCCGCCACGCTCACTGTGACCCCGCCGGCCTACCTCGCGGGGACCGACCTTTCCGTCGTGCGCACGCTCGAACTCGGCGCCGGCAACGATGAACGGGCGGTGACCTCGGGCGTGCTCGGTGGGTCGCGCGTCGAACTCCGCCTCGTCTTCAACAAGCCGCTGCCGACCTCGACCCCGGGCCCTGCATGGGCGGAACAGGCCTTTGGCACCGAGGCGTGGCACACGCTTCAGGACCAGCAGGCCCAGGTTTCCATGCCCACGGGGGCCGAGGCCCGCGTGACCTTCAACCTGACCAGCACGGTCCGGCTGCCGGTCCGACTCGTGGACGCTTACGGGATCCGCAGCGAAGGGGAATGCGTGTATCGCGTGGAGGCACGCGAAGACCGCGCCCCGGACGCCACCGTCACCCGCCCGAGCGAGGATACAGACGTGCTCCCAACCGCCGTCCTTGAGACGACCGTGGAGGGGCGCGACGATGTAGGCCTCGCGTCGGTCAAGGCCGAGACGCTCTTGGCACGGCGGCCGGCGGGTTCGGTCGGCGCTGCGCCGGAGCCCGCGAGCGAATACGCCACCGTTGCACAGTCGCTGGCCCCGGTGAGTGAGGGCGCGGGGGAGGGGCTGGTCGTGCCCGCCCGACTTCTGACGGCCGCGCTGACACTCGATGTGAGCACGCTCGGTGCCAAGCCCGGGGAAGAGATCTGGATCACGGCTCTCGCGACCGACATTTTCGCGCTCGAGGGCGTTGTTCACGACCCCGTTCGTTCGGCTGTGCGAAAGCTGCGCGTGATCTCGAGCGAGCAGTTCGTGGAACAGGTCTGGAACGAACTCGGCGGCGTGCGAAACTCCGCGATCGGCCTGGCCGAGCAGCAGCAGCGGGCCCGGGACGCGCTCGCCGCAGAGCGCGACCCTTCGGCCATCGGGCGCGACCAATCGGGCGTGAGCGAGGGCGCCGCCCGTCAGCAGAAGGCGCTTGAGCGGATCGCCAATCGCATGGATGCCAACCGGCTCGATGACGCGGACCTTCGTGCCATGCTGCAGGATGCCCGGGCCATGATGGAGTCCGCCCGCGAGGCTTCCGCGAAAGCGACAGACGAACTCAAAGCCGCCGCCGGTGCCCAGAACGCGGGCGACCGGGCCGAGAAGGCCAAGCGGGCCGCGCAGGCCGGTCAGCAGCAGCGGACGGCCCAGGAGGCCTTGGAGCGCGCTGCCGAATCGCTTGACCGTGGCCAGGATGCCTGGGCCGCGCGGCGCGGGCTGGAACGGCTGAGCGAGGAACAGCGGGCCCTGCGCGACGAAACGGCCCGCAACGCCGCCGAGACCACCGGTCGTTCCGCGGAAGAACTGACCCCGCAGCAGCGGGCCGAGGCCGCGCAGCTCGCCGAGCGCCAGGAAGAACTGGCGCGCCGGGCCGAGGAGGCCATGCGACGCATGCGCGAGCGGGCCGAGGCCCTGCGCGAGTCGAATCCCTCCACCGCGGGCGCGCTGGAGCAGGCGAGCGATCGAGGGCAGCGCGAGCAGCTGCAGCGACAGATGGAGAAAGCCGCCGAGGACATCCGCCAGAACCGCCGCCAGAACGCCGGCAAGCAGCAGGAGCAGTCGCTCCGCACCATGGAAGCGATGCTCGAAGAAATGGAGAACGCGGCCAAGACACGCGACGAGGTGCTCGCCCGCGAGTTGGCCAGTGTCATCGAATCGGTCGACGCCTTGATTCGCCGTCAGACGGCGGAAGTCGCCGCCCTGACCAAGGCCATGGAGGCGGGTCCGCTCGATGGTCGGGATGAAGCACAGATCAGGATCCGGGCATCGACCCTCGGCGTCGCGGAGCAGGCCAGGGCCGCGGGGCGCGAAGCCCGTGCTGTGGCGGAGGTTTTGACCGCCGCCGCCGCCGCCATGTCGACCGCTGTCGGGCACCTGCGGGTCAACCCGCCCGACACCACCCAGGCCGTGATGGCCGAGCAGGAGGCGCTCGCCAAACTGCGCGAGGCCAGAGAAAAGGCCGAGACGGAACGACAGCAAGCCCAGGAGCGTGAGACACGGCGCAAGCGGGCTGAACTCAAGAAGGCCTACCGCGAACTCTTGGTGGAGCAGACCCGCATCCGAGCCGCCACCGAAGAGCTTAGTGGCATCGAGCAGGGCCGCCGCCTCCGGGCCGCCGCCCGCGAACTCTCGCCACCTCAGGACCAGATCCGCCAGACCGCGGCTGACCTTGCGGCAAAGAACAAGGAGATCGGCGACTCGGCCATGTTCGGCCTTGCTCACCGGCGCATTGATGAGACCGCCGCCGCCGCTGCCGCCCGCCTTGCCGATGGCGAAGCGGGCACGCGCGTCACGGGGCGGCAGAGTGCCACTATCCGCACCATCGAGGCGATTCTCGAGGCGCTCGATGACCGCGCCGGGAAGGATGAGGACGACTTCAAGAACGGCGAGCAGGGCAACGAGGGAGGGGGCCAACAAGGTGGTCAGCAGAACCAACCCCCGCGCCTTATCCCCCAGATGGCGGAGCTCAAACTCCTGCGGCAACTGCAGGCCGAAGCCCTCGCATTGACGCGCGAGGCCGAAGGGGTCGAGGAATCGCAGCGCAGCGAGGCCCAGGCCGAAGCGGGCCGGGTGCAGGATGAACTCGCCAAGCGTGCTGAGCAACTCCTTAAGGACCTGATGGAGCGGGGCGGGGGCGAGAGTGATGGGGAGGGTGATGGCGACGGCGAAAAAGAAGGTGGCCTTGAGATTCCGGAACTCCCGGGCAAGGAGGGTGGCGTATGACGACTCAGAGAACTCCCAAGGTGCGCGGGCGTGTACTCATGATGATGGCCCTCATCTGGCCCGCCGTGTGCGCACAGGGTGCGCTTCAGGACAAGCCCGCAGAGACTCCGAAGAGCCCCCCTGCGGCCCCGGCGGCGACAGCGAACCCGCCAGCCACAGTGAAACCCGCGACAGCTACGCTCGCACCGGCGCTGCCCCCCCCGAGCGCCAAGCCCCAGGCGGCGGCACCCTCATCAGCCAAGCCCCCGCCGACACTCGACGATCTGCTCGGGCTGAGCCCCACCGGCACCGCCAAGCCCGCGGATGATGCCCTGAAGGATGAGCTTGAGGGCAAACTCAAGGAAGTTCCGGGCGGAAGGCCCGACGACCAGTTCAAGCAGGCCGTAGGACTGATGGGTCGCAGCGCCGAGCGCATCAACAACGCTCGCGACGTGGGCATCGACACGCAGCGACTGCAGGAAGATGCGCTCCGCAAACTCGATGCGCTCATCAGTCAACTCAAGAAGCAGCAGCAACAACAACAGCAGCAACAACAGCAACAAAACGACCCGCAACAGAGCCAGGAACAGCAGCAGCAGCCACACCAGGAGGGAGAGCAGCAGGCCGAGGATTCGGAAGAAGCGCAGGGCGCGAATCAGGAGCGGGCGAATCTCCCCGGGCGGCGCGATGGCGCGCTGCGGCCCTCGCACGAAGCCGCGAAAGCAGCATGGGGTGCGCTCCCCGCCCGCATTCGTGAGATGCTCCTGCAAGGGTCAGGCGAAAAGTTCAGCAGCACGTATGAACGCATGACCGAGGAGTACTACAAGAAACTGGCCGAGCAGCGTCGCTAAGCCCCCGCACGGCCCTCGCGCTTGAGCGAGGCCTTCTCTTTCTGTTCACTCGGAAACGCAATGACCACGACCCACCGAGCCACTCACACACGATCGCGCACGCTCGTCCTTGTCGCGGCTGGCGTGCTCTGCGCGCCCTTCGCATTCGCTCAACCGCCTGCCCAACCCCCAGCCGAGCCCCCCCCCGCCCCGCCGGCGGTCGAGACAAAGCCCGCTGAGACTCCCCCCGCCACAGAGAAGCCCGCGGCGACCAAGCCCGAGTCCGACGGCAAGAACATCGACGGCAAGACAGCCCAGAACAACGTGCTCGCTGACGAGATCACGCCCGAACTCGACCTCGCGGTGAAAAAGGGTCTGGCGTGGCTCGCCAGCCAGCAGAATGCCGACGGCTCCTTCGGAGGCGGGCGCTACGGCAAGAACGTCGCCATCTCGGCCCTTGCCGGGCTCGCCTTCATGGCCGACGGCCACCTCCCGGGGCGCGGGGCCTATGGCGAGCATGTGCGCCGGTGCATCGACTACACCCTCGCGAGCGCGACCGAAACGGGCTTGATCACGGCCGACGCGAACAACGGCCCCATGTACGGGCACGGCTTCGCGACGCTCTTTCTGGGCGAGGTCTATGGCATGACCGCCGGTGGCGGCGACACGCGCCTGGCGGAGCGCGTTCACGAGGCCCTTCTCAAGGCCTGCCGTCTGATCGAGCGGACGCAGAACGATGAAGGGGGCTGGCGCTACAACCCCGTGCCGTACGACGCCGACGTCTCGGTGACCATCTGCGAGGTCATGGCCCTGCGCTCCGCTCGTAACGCCGGCGTTGAGGTCCCCAAGGCCACCATCGACAAGGCCGTTGAGTATGTCAAGAAGTGCCAGAACCCCGACGGCGGCTTTCGCTACCAGGCCGACATGGGGATGAGCGCCTGGCCCCGCTCAGCCGCGGGCGTGGCAACGCTGTTCTATGCCGGCGTGCACAAGGACGAAGCGATCGAGAAGGGTGTTGACTACATCAAGCGCGTGGCCCATCCGGACAACGGGGTGCGGCAGGAGATGCACTACTTCTACGGTCAGTACTACAGCGTCCAGAGCATGTACCTTGCGGGCGGCAAGCACTGGGCAAACTGGTGGCCCGCCATACGCAAGGAGCTGATCGACCGCCAGACCGCCGCGGGCTCCTGGCAGGACCCGACCACAGGGCCGGTCTACGGCACGTCCATGGCGCTGATCGTGCTACAGATGCCCAAACGCTACCTGCCGATCTTCCAGCGGTAGCCCGGCCCGGCCGATGATTCATGCGTGCCTCGCCCCGGTCACCACGGAGGGTTCATGCTCACGATGGTCCGCGAAGGATTGATGCTGGCGGTCCTGCTCGCGGGCTCTGCGCGGGCGATCGTCGCGGATGCGGGCCCCATCGCGCTGCTCGGCCGCGCCAGCGGGGTCAGCACGGGGGCCGTGGCGCGGATCGAGGAGGGTGTGATCACGGTTACACCGGCAGGTGCTCCGGGGCCTGCGCCCCGCCCGCTTGATGCGGTCGCCGCGCTCCTTCCTGCGGATTGGTGGACCGCCGTCGATGAGCCAACTCAGGCCCGACGCCGCACGGAACTCTCGACCGCGGCCTGCGCTGCGGAGCGGGCCGGGCTCGGAGTCCTTGAACTGGTCACCGGTGAACGGCTGATCGGCACGCTTGAGATCGGCACCGGCGATCCGGTCGCCGACGAGGTGACGTTCAGCCACCGCCTCATGGGCACGCGCACGTTCGCGCTCGACACGGTCCGCCGCATCAAGCCCGAAGGGCCCGCCACGAGCGCGATCTTCCCGCCTGGAAAGGACGCCGTCGCCCTTGCCAATGGCGACGTGCTCTCAGGGTTCATCGAGCGTGTCGGCGCTGAGGTCTGGATCAAGCCCGAGGGTGTGAGCGAGGTCGTGCGCATCCCGATCGGGAAGGTGCGCGAGGTTCGCGTCGCCAACCCGCGCACCGCGCCCAAGGGCTCGCTGATCTGGCTCGATGATGGAAGCATCCTCGCCTGCGATCCATCGAGCATCAGGGCCGGAACCTCCGGCGCGGCCGGCGCGCTCGCGGTCCGGGCTGTCCCGATCGCCGATCCCGAAGGTGGCCTGCGCATTCTCGGGTCCCTCAAGGCCATCCTCGCTGGCGGCGGACGCGCCACGCCGCTCGCGATGATCGAACCCCGGGCCTTCGCACCCGCCCCGGGTCGGCTGCTCTCCCGACCGCCCCGGGTCGTGACCGATGGTGATGCCCCGGGCGGCGTGACCGATATTGAACTCCCCGGGCCGATGAGTGTGGAGTGGCCGCTTCCAGAGGGCAACTCGACCGGTTCCGGAACTCGCCTGCTCGGGTGGCTCACGCTCGCGGAGGGTGCCCACGAGTGGGGAGATTGCACCGTGACGCTGAGCACCGAGAGCGGCCCACCCCTCGCCAGCCCGCGCCTCAATGGCGATGCCCCCGTCTTCCCGCTTGACGTGCTCATCCCCGCCGGTGCCAAAACGCTCCGCGTGACCGTCGATGCAGGTGCCCGCGGAGCAGTGCAGGACCGCGTCCTGCTCAGGCGATTGGTCCTCGTGCGCGAGTGAACAAGGCCGAGGCCGCGCTCTGATCGAGCGAGCCCTGCCCAACCGGAACAGATAGAACACCTTGATCCCCGCCCTGCTCAGCGTCATGGCGGCGCGGCCCTCGATATGGCATGGTTGGTGCCGGGTACGCCTTGACAAAGGCGCGGACCCGTCAACCTCGCCCCTGCGAAGGCCTCGCGTCGGATTGCCTCCCCGACGCGGGGCGTTTTTCTTTGGGCCCCCGATACCCTGCCCCCGATGCGATTGGTGCTCTTTACCGACACGCTCGCCGACATCAACGGCGTGGCCCGGTTCCTCGGGGACTTCGTCGCATGGGCCGAGGCCACCGGGCGCGACCTGACGGTCGTCACATCGACACCTTTTCGTTGCTCTCCTTCGGCACGCGTAGTGAACCTCGCCCCCGCCCTCTCGGTGCCCATGCCCGGGTACGCCGATCTGCGTCTGGTCCCGCCACCCCTCAAGCGGATCGGCGCGATCCTCGATGCGCTCCGGCCGGATGTGGTCCACGTCTCAACGCCGGGCCCTGTCGGCCTTGCCGGGCGCTGGGCCGCGCGGCGCCGCGGGATCCCGGTCGCCATGACCCATCACACGGATTTTCCGGCCTTCGCCGATCGGCTCTTTGGCGATGAACTGCTCACCATGGTGGCGAAGTGGCTGATGCTCCGGACGTATCGCGGGGCGCGCCGGGTGTTTGTCCGCAGCAGTGATTCGGCCCGGCGGCTTGTCGATCTTGGGGTCTCTTGCCGTGTGGTTCGCCGCATCCCGCCGGGGACCGACACCGCTCGGTTCTGCCCCGCCAACAAGGACCGCACAATCTACCCGCGCCTCGGTGCCGGGGGGGCGGAGCGCCTCAAAGTTCTCTACGTGGGTCGGGTTAGCGTTGAAAAGAACCTGCCATTCCTGAGCGCGGTGTGGAAGCACACCTGCAGGTTGCTACGGGAGCGACAGGTCGCGGCTGATCTCGTGGTCGTCGGCGGTGGACCGTGGCGCGGCGCGATGCAGGCGGGTCTGCAAGGCCGTAGCGGGCCGGGCGGCTGGGGCGGGCAGGTCTACTTCGTCGGGTTGCAGCAGGGCGCTGCCCTCTCGGCCCTTTATGCATCGGCGGATGTCTTCGTCTTCCCCTCGGAGACTGACACGCTCGGGCAAACGGTGATGGAAGCCCAGGCGAGCGGGGTGCCCGCGCTGGTCAGCGACGTGGGTGGCCCGCGCGAGATTGTGCGCCATGGTCGGAGCGGACTCGTCCTCCCCGCCCGATCGCCGGAGGTCTGGGCCCGTGCCCTCGTCGGGCTCTGTGCCGACCCGGCCGCCCGTGCCCGCATGGGTTCCGCGGCGGTGGCGGCGATGCGGACGTGTACCATCGGGTCGTCGCTCGAACGGTTCTGGAGCGAGCATGAAAGAGCCCTGACAACGGGCGATCCGCGAACCGATTGCCCCAACCCGCCGCAGCCCTGCGACGCGAACACGAGCGAAAAATGATGCCCGAGGGGACGCCACCCCGTCAGTACGACGATCGAACTTGCGACGAACGCGCCCTCGTTGCCGAGGCGATCCGCGGCGTGCCGCAGGCCCAGAACGCACTGATCGATCGCTACAAGCGTCTTGTCTACTCGATCCCGCGTCGGTATCTTCTGCCTGCGGAGGTGGCGGACGACGTGTTTCAGGAAGTCTTCCTCCGTTTTTTTCGCTCCCTATCAGGGATCGGGGACCCAGCGGCGGTCCCGAAATGGCTGATCACGACGACCCACCGGGAATGCTGGCGAGCCGCTCGCCGTCGGGGCATGTCTGAACCGGTAGCCTCGGAACTGAGCGCCCCGACACTTCGTGTTGATCGCGTCGCCGATTGGGAGGAGCAGTCACGGGTTCAGATCGCGCTCTCGGACCTCGGTGGCCGATGTGAGCGGCTGCTCCGCATGCTCTTCATGGCGCGGGCGGAACCGTCGTATGAAGCCATTTCTATGGAAATTGGGA
>JBQTIJ010000315.1:0-4061 GCA_052388255.1 Phycisphaerales bacterium | reverse complement strand
GGGGGGGGGCGGAGTCGGGGGGGCGGCCGGCGGGGTGATCGGATCCTGTATGGATGCCAGGAGGTCGGGGCGGCGGGCTTTGGTGCGCTCGATCCGTTCCATGAGTCGCCAGCGCTCGATCTCTGCGTGGTTGCCGGAGAGGAGGACATCGGGGACCGGCATGCCCATCCACTCGCGGGGCTGGGTGAAGTGGGGGCAATCGAGGAGGCGGGTGCCGGGCGCGAGGGGGATGCGGTTGCGGCGCGGGGTCTGGGGGCCGCCGATGAACGGCGCTGCAACGCTGAAGGAATCCTCGATGCTCGACTGCTGGTCGCCGAGTGCGCCGGGGATGAGGCGGATGATGGCGTCCATGAGGACGAGGGCGGCGAGTTCACCACCGGAGAGGACGAAGTCGCCGATGCTGAGTTCGAGGGGGTTGAGTGCGCGGATAACGCGTTCGTCGATGCCTTCGTAATGGCCGGCGATGAGGAGGAGGCGGGGGCGCTGCGCGAGCGATTCGACGAGCGATTGCGTGAGGGGCGTGCCCTGCGGGGTGAGGACGATGCGGGTGGCGGGGCGTGGGTCGAGGGCTTCGACGGCATGGACGGCGTCAAAGAGGGGTTGGCACATCATGACCATGCCGGGCCCGCCACCGAAGGGGCGGTCGTCGGTCTTGCTATGTTTGTCGTGGGTGAAGTCGCGGATGTTGCGGGCGTGCCACTCAACCAGACCCGCAGCGCGGGCGCGGGCGGGGATGCTGCTGGCGAGGGCGCACCCGTCGGCATGGCCGAAGAGTTCTGGGAAGGTGGTGAGGATGTCGAAGCGGAGGGGCGTCACGGTTGGCGCGCGAATCGGGAGAGTGGGGCGTGAAGGACGAAGGGCGGAAACGACAAGCCCCCGGCGCGGGGCCGAGGGCTTGGGTTGGTGCGGGCGTGCGCGGGGCGGTCTGGCCCCGTGCGTTCGTCGGGCGGGCTCAGGCCTTCTTGGCCTCGCCGTCCTTCTTGGATGCGGCGGCGGCGGCGACCTTTTCGGCGGCCTTCTTCTTGGCTTCGATGCGCTCGGCGATCTCGGCCTTGCGAGCGGCGCCGTCGATGATGTTGTTCTTGATGAGGAGGTCGGTCACGGTCTCGGAGGGCTGAGCGCCGACACCGATCCAATGCTTGATGCGATCGACCTTGAGTTCGAGCTGCTTCTCAGCGCCCTTGGCCATGGGGTCATACCAGCCGAGGGGCTCAATGACCGCGCCGTCGCGCTTCACCCGGCTGTCGACCGCGCTGATGCGGTAGAAGGGGCGGTGGGGACGACCGATGCGGCTCATGCGAATCTTGACCACAGGTTGGAACTCCGTCAGAGGGGGCGGGACCGATTGGGATGGAGGAGAACAGAACCCATCCAGCGAAGGGGTGGGCAGGAAGAGATGATAGCCGGGGAAGGGTCGTGGGTCGATGGTGGCGCATGAACCGTCGGCGTTACTTCTCGACCGGCGGGTCCTCGCCCGGGAGTCTGAGGGTGACGGTCTTTTCCGGTCCGTCCTCGGGCTTGAAGGTGACACGGATGGCATTGCCACTGACGAACCCCGCGGCGACGAGGGCCGAGACGAAGGTGTCGCCGTTGTTGATGGGCTTGCCCTCGATGGCGGTGATGGTGACACCCTGCTTGACGCCGGCGCGATCGGCGGGTGAGCCGGCGCGGACGACGGCGACGACGACGCCTTCACCTTCATCTACGCCCGCGATGCGCATGAGGCCGATGCGGGGGAGTGCTTCCTCGACCGCGCTCATGGCGCGCTGGTTGGCTTCACGGTCGATGAGGGTGATGGTGACATCGCGGGGCTTGCCTTCGCGGACCACGGTGAGCGTGATGGCCTCTCCCGGGCGGGTGACGGCGATGAGGGAACGCAGGGCGGCGATGTTCAGGACCTCAGCGCGGTTGACGCGGGTGACGATATCGCCGGAGCGGACGCCGCCGATCTCCGCTGGGGAGCCGACGAGGACACCGGTGACGGAGACGCCGGGGCCGCGGAAGGCGGCGCGATCGAGGAGGACCTGGTTGGCGTCGTCACCGACGGGGAAGTTGATGCCGAGGAAGCCCTTGGCGACTGTCCCGGTGGCGATGAGTTGATCGACGACGGGCTCGATGGTGGAGAGGGGGATGGCAAAACTGATGCGCTCGTTGCCGCGGACGACGGGGTCCTCATCCGGGGCGGTGGCGATGGCGACGTTCATGCCGACGACCCGGCCGCGGATGTCCACGAGGATGCCGCCGGAGTTGCCGGGGTTGACGGAGGTGTCGGACTGGATGTAGTTGGTGAGGGTGTTTCGGGAATCGCCGGGGAGCTCGCGCGAGAGGCCGGAGACGACACCTTCGCTCATGCTGAACTTGTACCCGAAGGGTGACCCGAAGGCGTAGACGCGGTCGCCGCGCTGGGGGGTGTTGCCGGTGGCGCGGCGAGCGGGGACGAGGGGCTCATCGGATTGGAACTTGATGACAGCGATGTCGGTCGATTTGTCAGCGCCGACGACGTCGCCGAGGATGCGGCGGCCGTCCTGCGTCTGGACGACGATGCGCTTGAAGGTATCGACGACGTGCTGGTTGGTCACGACGTAGGCGGTGCCGTCCTTCCATGACCAGACCCAGCCGGAGCCAGCGCCGATGGGGGTGGTGCGGCGGAAGCCGGGCATCTTGGCTTCGAGGGCGACATGGACAACGGAGGGCTCGACCGCGGCGACGATTCGGCGGGTGGAGGCGTTGAGGCGTTCGAGGAAGTCGTCGGCGTCGAGGGCGGCCTGCTCCGGGGTGATGGCGGGAACAGGGGCGGGAAGAGATGGAGGCGTGGTGGCGGCGGGCTTCGCAGGGTCGGCGGGCGCGGGGGATTGGTCCTGCGCGAGGGCGGAGGCATGGAGGAGGGCCAGCGCGAGCGCGGCGGGTCCGAGGGTTCGCCATGCGGAGGAGGATCGCCGATTGATCAGCACAGACACGCTCCAAGGGGGGCGTCCGCTGTCGTTGGCGGTCGCCCGAATAGTCGAGTCGAAGCAGAGGGTATCGACCGATTCGCGTGTGCGGGGAGAACGTGTGGGCACCGGGCTTGGGTGGCCGGAGGGGCTCAGTGGGCGGGCTTCATGGTGTAGGGCGAGGGGCCGGTGGCGCGGGTGCGGACGAGTTCAACCCATGACGCGGCGGCGGACTGCAGCGGGGCGCTGAGGTCCGCGGTGGGGCGGGCAAAGGTTGGCGGGCGCGGCGAGAGGCCGAGGAGGTCTGTGAGCACGAGGACCTGGCCGTGGCAGGCCGGGCCGGCTCCGATGCCGATGAGGGGGACGGAGGTCTTCTGGAGGACCCGGTCGGTCACCTCGTCGGGGACGGCCTCGATGAGGAGCATGGAGCACCCCGCACCTTCGAGGGCAAGGGCATCGCGGACGACGGCATCGGCCTCGCCGGGCGTGCGGCCCGCGGCGGTGTATCCGCCCGTGACGGCGGCGCGCTGGGGGCGCGAGCCGACGTGGGCGCAGACGGGGATGCCAGCGCGGACCATGCGGTCGATGAGCGGTGCGAAGGTGTGGTCGGCTTCGATCTTGACGATGTCGGCGAGGCCCTTGGTGAGAAAGCGCCCGGCGTTGCGGAGCGCATCGTCTTGGCCGGCCTGATAGGACATGAAGGGCATGTCGCCCATGACGACAGAGGCCGCGCCGCAGCCGCGTTTGACGCCAGCGGTGAGGGCGAGGAGGACATCAAGGTCCATGTCGATGGTGCGGGGGAGGCCGAGCACGACTTCGGCGGCGGTGTCGCCAACGAGGAGGAGATGAAGCCCCGCAGCGGCAAGGTGGCGGGCGGTGGTGGCGTCGTAGCAGGTGAGGGCGGCGAAGGGCTCGCCCTGCCGGGCCATTTTGGCGAGGGTGGCGAGGGTGGTGCGGCGCTCGCCGGAGCGCTGGGTCGGCCCGCTGGTGACGGTGCTGGACATGGAGGGAGGGTAGGTTTGCCGGTCCCTGCCCTCCCTGAAGATGCCGGGGCGTGTGACGCATCAAACGCCAGCCCGGGCCCGATTGCCCGGGCCCGCCGGAGGGCCGTTACGGGGTCTCAACACCGGC
>JBQTIJ010000314.1:0-5883 GCA_052388255.1 Phycisphaerales bacterium | reverse complement strand
GTTGTACCTTAGCGTGTGACCGTATTGCTGAGGGTAGCTCTCCCGCGTCGCCGCGTCCCACACCCGTGCGGTGTTGTCGTGTGACGTCGTGACGATCCGCGACCCGTCCGGGCTGAACGCGGCGGAGGTGACCGATTCCGGGTGCCCTTTGAGTTCCGCGCCGCTCACGCCGGTCGCCGCGTCCCACACCCGCGCGGTGTTGTCGTTTGACGCCGTGACGATCCGCCTCCCGTCCGGGCTGAACGCGGCGGAGTTGACCCATTGCGTGTGCCCCTTGAGTTCCGCGAGGTTGGCGTTGAGTTCCGCGTTCAGCCACCCCCATTCCCAGCCCCTTCTCCCCGGTGGGCATGAATCCAACCGCTCCCGCGCCCGTGCGTACTCCTTCAGTCCCACCCACGCCTCGGCCATTTGCACGTTCGCGGTGTAGCTCTGCCGCTCCGCCTCTTCACGAAGCCCCTTCTCGCTCTCCGCCAACTGCGTCGCGCGTTCGGCCTCCGCCGTTGCCTTCTTCTCGGCCGCTGCGGCTTTCTCCGCCGCGGCCGTCGCCCGCCCCTCCGCCTTCCGCGCTGCCTCCTCCTTCCGCCCAAACTCAACCGCCAACAGCACCGCCGCCGCCGCCACGATCACGCCCGCCGCCCCCACCACAGCCCCCCACACCGCCGCCCGCTTCCGCCGTCCCGCCCGCCTCAGTTCCTCCTCCCCACGCCGCGCCTCCGCCGCCGCCTTTGCCCGCTCCGTCCGCCGCTGCTCCAAACCCCGCAGCCCCGCCACCACCGCACCCGCCGAGTCCATCCGCCGCTCCGCATCCACATCCACCATCGCCGCGATCAACTCACGCAGCAAAGAATCCTCCACACCCCGCTCCCACCCCACGCCCAGCGGACGCTCAAAGTCCCCCACCACCACTTGGTAGAGCAGCACGCCCAGTGCATACACGTCCCCCTTCGCCGTGAACGCCTTCCCCGCGTCCATTTCCGGCGGGGCATAGAGGCGCGTCCCCGTCCGGCTCGACTGGTTCTCTGTCAGTTGCCCAACTGTCAACCCGCTCTTGCTGATCTTGTGATCATCGAGGAGCGCCCGGTTCGTCACCACCCCGATCCCAAAGTCCGCCAGCCGCGGCCGCACCTCCCCGCCCTCTCCGCGGAACATCAGCACGTTCGCCGGCTTCAGGTCCTTGTGCAGCACGCCCACCCCGTGCGCCGCGGCGACCGCCGCCGCCACTTGCGCCACCAGTTCCAGCCGTTCCGCCATCGGGACCGCGCTGATTCCCCCGCGCCCGGCGGACCACGTCAAGAGGTCCCCCAGGTCCGTGTACTCGCTCTCGAGAAAAAACGGCGGGCTCTCGAACTGAAAACCGTACAGCCGCGCAATGTCCCGCCGCTCAGAGAGCGTGGCCTTCAACAACTCGAAGATCGTCACCTCTCGCCGCAAGCCCCGGATCCGCCCGGCATCAAAGCAGAACTTGAAGACCCGCGCCTCGCGCAGCTTCGCGCTCCGCGTCAGCCACACCTCGCCGAACCCACCCTCCCCCAACTTCCGTTCGAGCCGCCAGTCCCCTTGTTTCCCCGGAATCTCCTGTCCTGGCCCCGGCCGCCAGCCGCGCATCGCCTCGTCTTCCACCGAGCCGATGTACAGCACCTTCTTGTCCGCCGTCGAAGGCGGCGGCACGCCTGGCCCAACCCCTGCAGCCCCCGCCTCCCACAATGAAACCGGCGCGTCCAGTCCCTTCAGTCGATACTCCCCATGGTCCTTCCAAAACACCAGGGGCTGAATCCCCGCTCCCGCGCCCTCTGCCGCGCCCACCTCGGGGTGCCCCGCCATGTACGGCCGCGCCCCATCGGCCACCGCCTTGGACATCAACACCTGACCCGGCAGCGCCGCACTCTGGATGCGCCCCGCCTCGTTCAGTGCCATCCCCCGCAGCGTCGGCTGCCCCGCTTCGATCGCGTCCCAATCGATCATCACCTCGCCCTGGTGAATGCCGATCCGCAGCCGGAACGAACGCTTCGGATCTCCGTCCCCAGAAAACGCCGGGTCTGTCAACTCCGCATACTGCACCAACAGCGCCGCCTCCACCGCCGCTGTCGCCGACTCAAACCACAGGTCAAACCCGTCCCCCTGCCGCCGAATCTCCCTCCCCCCGCACCGCTCGACCGCCCCCCGCACGATCCGCTCGTGCTTCCGCGCCAGTTCCGCATACCGCTCCGGCCCCAGCCGCCCCGGCCCAACCAGTTCCGACGAGTCCGCCACGTCGACAAACACCACGACGACCAGCCGCAACTCCGTCCCCCTGCCCTTCCCAGCGCGAACCACCGCCCCGGGCCCGTCCTGCGGACCTTCCCCCGGCTTGCCCTGCTCCGGTTGTGAAACGGGCTCTGGCATCCTCTTTCAGTATACCACACGGTCCCGGCGTCCCGTCCCACCGGCCGGTCTTGCTCAGAGCCATCGCAGTATCCACATTTTGATGCCAAGAGGCGCGGGCGGTGCCGATGGTCTCGGCCAGCGAAGAGGCAGTTGTTTTTGGTGCAGCGCCGTCGACTGGCAAGCCGAGACCCATTCCCCACCCGTGTTGGTCTGAGCGGGCCTTCGGGTCTCGCGTTTCCGGGTCACTTTTCGCTCAGAGTCATCTGGCGGTCAAACTCAAGGCGGAACTTGTACTCGATCACCTGCGCCTTGGTCCCCGTCGCCCCCGGCGGCACCGAGACATCCCACCGCAGCAGGTTCTTCTTGCGATCGGTATCGAGATAGTCCTTGTCGTCTGACAGGCCCAGCGACTGGCTCACCAGCGTGAGCTTGATGTCGTTGCCCTTGGGCATCGGCAGGCGGTCGATCATGCGGACGTTCGCCGCGCCCTTGCCGAAGTTCTCGACCGTCAGTTTGTAGGTGAACTCGATGATCCGGTTCCCTCCCTGCGTCGTCTCGCTGCGTTCGACAAGCTCCTTCGAGGCCCGCAACGAAGAGTCGATCCCAAACCCGGCGCGGAACGACTCCCCCGCCGCGATCGTCGGCACGCCCCCTGAGCCCACGAACTCACCCGCCACGTAGCTCGCGGCCGGACCCGCCAGCAGGACGAGTTCGCTGGCGTTGGTCACCTGCGCCTCGTGATAGACGTACTGCGTCAGTGTCGGCGTGGCGGACTTGGTCACGCGCGTCGGCAGGTCGAGCGTCGCGATCTGGATCAACTGCTGGTCCGCCCGGCTGGGCATCGAGGTCCTTCCTGCCACCTTGTAGGAAACGCTCACCCCCTCATCCCCTTGCCGAACCGTCAGGGGCTCGCTCCTGCTCTTGCGATCGACCTTCGCGGAGGAGACGAGGTCGAGCAGTTGGCTCTGGTCGGCCACTTCGTTCAGCCCCGCGTCGAGCGAGAGGACCACCTGCTGATCCTGCTGGGCACTCTGCATCCTCCCCGCGAAGGTGTTGCTCGAGGAGGCGCTTGGGGTGCCGGGTGCCATGCTGCCGCCGCCGAGCCCCCCCGGAGCCGCCTGCCCCTCAGCGACCGAGAAGGCCGAGTTCATCATCGAGCGGTTCTGCTCAACCTCGCGCTGCCGGATGTTGAGAACTTTCTTCGCTTCGTCGTACGACTTGTCCTTCAGGAGCGCCAGCGTGCCCGTCTGCGCCTGCGGGGCCACGAGCGCGACAGAAAGGGGCTGGAGCGACGGCCCATGCGCCACCAGCGCGGGGGTTGCCGTGCTCAGGGTCAGTTGCACGTTCGACCAGTCCTCCCCGCTCATCTGCTGCACGCTCGCCTGATACTCAAGCACCGACCGCTCCGTGGTCGCCCCACCCACCCGCAGGTTGTATGACGGGGCCCAGTTCGCCCCGTTCACCAGGTACGTCAGTCGCAGCTTCGCACCCGGCTTGTTCACGTTCAGGAAGACGACCGCCTCCCGCGCCGTGCGGCTGGTCTTTGCTGTCAGGACGGCCAGTTCGCGCTCCCGCAGCGCCAGCGCCTCTTGCAGCGTCCGTTGCTCAAGGGTCAGCAGGTGACCGCTCTCGGCCTGCGTCCGGCGCTGTGTTGTCACAAGGTCCGTCAGTTTGGTCAGTGTCTCCGCGTTCAGCACTCCGTTCTTGAGTTCCGCCTGCGCCGCCGGGGCCACGAAGCCCTCCAGTTTCTCAAGGTACTGCTTCTGCCACGCCAGGAAGCCCGCTCGCGCGTTCGCCGCCTCCACTGCGTCCCGCGCTTCACGCACCGCGCTCTCCGCCGCACGCACCCCTTCGCGCGAATCTTCGCCCACCGGCCGCACCCGGTAGCTCACGCTGCGAACCTCCACCCCCTCCGCCGACTCGGCGTAGAGCGAACTGGCGATGATCGCCTCCGGCAGGTTGGTCACCACAATCTCGCGCAGCCCAACGCCCCCCAGAACGTCGATCGACCGCGTCACGAGCGCTTGCCCGCGATACACCGTCACCGCGTCGATCATCCCCACCACCAGCGGCTCTCTCCCCGTCTGTGCGGCCTCGATTCCTGTCGTGCCGCCCCCCTGCCCTCGCGCCTCGCGCACTGGGAGCACACTCCCCGCTGCCCAGGCGATCAATCCCGCGGTCAGCACCAGCGAAAGGGCGGAGACGGTCGGACGCACAGGGAGATTCGGCATGGTCTTCTCGCTCGGGTTGAGAGGGTTCGGGCCCGTCGGGGTCGCAACATCCGATAGATGCGAACGCCCGCCGCGTGTCAGTGTAATGAACTGCGCGCCTCCTCCGTTCAATGGGGCGTAACGGATTTGTCATGCCGCACCCCTCTATGCCGGGCGCGCAAGTTGGCCGTTTTCCTGTTATTCTGCCGATCTCACATCGAGACCGGGCCCGGCGACTCCTCCCCTGTTTCTCTTGGCCTCCCCTTTCGCCGGGCGGATAGACCGATTCGTTGCCCTTTCAAAGGAGCCATTTATGGTCTCGCTGCTGTCCCTTGTTACCCCCATCCTCGTCAGCGCATTGCTCGTCTTCATCGCCAGCAACATCGTGTGGATGGTCCTCCCCATCCACAAGAACGACTACAAACGACTCGGCGACAAGGAGGACACGGTGCTCGCCACGTTCCGCGCTTGGGGCCTTGCTCCGGGGATCTGGATGTTCCCGGCCTGCGATCCGGCCAGCATGAAGAACGACCCCAAGGCCGCGGAGCGCTTCAAGCAAGGCCCCTGGGGCAACATCTGCGTGATGGCGGCCCCGCCCAGCATGGGCCTCTGCCTGGGCATGTGGGTGGTCAACATCCTGCTCATCGGCCTACTCGTGGGATATGTCGCCTCCGTTGGCCTCGCCCCCGGGGCCAAGTACCTTGAGGTCTTCCGCCTCGTCGCCACCGTCGCATTCCTTGCCCATGCCGGCGATGCCCTCAAGAACAGCATCTGGAAGGGCATGCCCTGGTCGCACGTCCCCGGCACGGTCATCGACGGGCTCATCTATGCCGGCCTCACCGGCGGCACCTTCGCGTGGCTCTGGCCGAGCGCATCATCGCCCATCCCTGGTTGAGACGCGTCCGCTGATCGCTGCGATCGACACCTGACCCGCTACGGGCACCCGCGCCCGGGACGGGTCTTTTTCTGCGCCAATCCGTGCACAGCCACCCGGCCACGCCCCGGCTTTCCGGCATCCCCTCCTCCCATCCTTGCCTCTCCTCGCGCGCGCCCCTCAGGCCGGCCCGAGAAGAATTTCAGATTCTCTTAGCCAGTCCTTCCCGGTTCGGAGCATTGATGGTCAGCAAGGGTGCATCGGCACCCGGCTTTCCTCCCGGCCCCTGAAACCAAGGACTATCCCATGTCGCACGCCCCCGTGTCCCCGCTCGCCCTGCGCTCCGGCATCGCCGCCCTGCTCCTCCTTGCGGGGACGGCCAGCGCCCAGATGACGACCCGCGTCAGCGTCAACTCCGATGGCACCCAGGGCAAC
>JBQTIJ010000313.1:0-7956 GCA_052388255.1 Phycisphaerales bacterium | reverse complement strand
GCCGCTGCTGCTGCGGTCTTGGGCATCCGCGACGGTGAAGGGGAGCTGGTAGTTGCCGCCGAGCGTGCCGTTCGGGACGGTGAAGGCGTACGAGTAGACGAGGTCATTGGCCGTCACGTCGCCGTTGGTTCCGTTGTCAAAGAACATCTGCGAACCGGACCCGCCCAGCGACGAGAGATCGCCAGTGACCGCGATGCCCGTGCTGTCGGGGTTGATCCCCGGGGTAGCGCTGACCGTGAATAGGGTCTGGCCGGTGCCATCGCCGGCCACGCGGTTGGGCGTGGCCAGGCCGTTGCCTGTGGGCGTCTGCGAGGGGGCGACCGTGAACTGGAAGAAGAGCACTTCGTACGCGCCGCGCACGCCGCTCGCCGAATAGGTGTTGACGCCGTCGCTGACGGTCATCCCCGCGCTGTTAAAGACCGTCGCGGAGCTCGAAGCGACGGCATTGGGGAAGTCAAGGACAATGCCGGTGCGGAACGTGTCGTCGGCGGGGCTGGCCTGGTCGTTGGCGAGGTTGTACGAGGAGAGTGCGATGTAATAGGTGCCGGGGGTCAGACTGCGCGTGACACCAGCAGCATCGGCATCGTCATGCCCGAAGCCCGGAATGGCGGTGAAGTTCGAGTCGTAGACCCAGAAGTCGGTATCGATGCCGAGCTCGGTGGCCGAATCCGGCGCGACCCGGATGTTGCCGGGAATCAGGGTTCCGTCGATGATGACCGGATCGATCCGATCACGGGTGAGCGTGGAGGTATAGGGCGAGGTCGAAGCGGCGGTGCCGTTGACCCGGTAGTAGATCTCTTCCTCGCGACCAAAGCCGTACCACTGCACCGTGCGCGAAGCCGCGGGAGCGGTCTGCACCACGGCGTCGGTCGCGAGATTGATCGTCCCGGTCGTCTGCGTGCGGCCCTGGATCGTGGTCGTCTGCAGGAATGTGTCGGAAGCGAGCGCGAGGCGGTAGAGATAGATGCCCGGTTCAGCCGCCGCCGTACGCACGCGGAAGTAGTCCGCGCTGGTCGCCCCGGCGACGGTCGTCGAGGTGCCCGTGGTGGTCCCCGAGATGGTGTCACCCGCGACCATGCCCGAGCCGCCGCTGTTGGCGGGCGTGGCGGCCGCCTTGTTGTTGTTCGGCTCCACCTCAGGATTGTCCACCTGGGCCATGGCGCCCGCAGCGGTGAACAGCGCGAGGGTGGCAGCGAGTGACTTCAGATATGTGCGATCAAACATCGAAGGACCTCCGTGGAACAAATGAGAGCAGACCGACGCCTCGGCCGTCGTTTGGGACATTTACAAACACCGCAGCCACCACGGACCGCGGCTCACCAGAGGACCGGCGGGCAGGTCGCCCGGGCGCACCGAACGCGCACTTCGGCACCTCAATGCAGTAGCATTGCCGCGCCGGGGCGGACGGCAAGTCCATGTCGATGAAAACACCGAGATTCGCCGTCTCGGACGCACGATGCTTTTGCGTCCATTGCACCCCTCGGGACCCGAAGGGGCGAAGGTGGCGCGAAGGATGCTGTCGCCCGCCGACGACACTGCACCCCACACGCGGCAGGGGTTCCATCTTGGGCCGATAAAAACGCGCTCGCGTCAAGTCTGTGAGGGGTCATCAGGCCAGCGTTGCCGGGTATGCCGGTTGTACTGCTCTTGTCGTGTCTCGATTCGCCATGGACAACCCCGTTCGGCGCGCCGCGCTGGCCCTGCTTGGGGCGGTGTGCGCGGTCGCCGGCGGGTGCGCGGGCAGTCGGCCGGAGGTCGCACGTGTGGCCGCGACCTCCGGCGGGCTGACGGCGGGGCTGCCTGCTCTGTTCGCGCCGCGTTGGCTCGATGTGCAGGGCGAGGTCGCCCGTCGGGATGGTGCATTGGCACTAACCCAGGCCGAACCGTTGCTGGCCACGGAGGAGTGGCCAGAGCCGCGGCGCCCGACGCTGGCGGAGCGGCGAGTGATCAACCTGCGGGCATCGAGCTTTGGCGAGTCGATCCTGTACTTCAGCGAGGAACGGCGGCGCTGAAACGCGCAACGCAAAAGAACCGAACGCCTCCGCTCGCTTGACGCGACCCCGGAGGCGATCGGTTCGTGTGGCCCGTCCTGAGCGCCGACCCCGGTGACCGACTCCCCCTCCCCGGGGAGTCGCCCTTCACCGCTCGGATCAGGACCCCAGGTGCATCCTGCCTGCGCCGCGCCCCGGACGTGGGCCCCCGGCGCGTCGTGTGCGGATGATCGATTAGTCGTAGAGCGGGCTGGTGGCGGGGAGCGAGGCGTTCTCGAGCGTGATGGTGGTGTCGATGCGTACGTTCGACTGGGTGCGGTGACGCTCAGCGAAAAAGAGCTTGAGGTTGTAGCGCTGGTTGTCCTGGAGCCAGTTCAGACGGTCAAGATCGATCGTCTGGCTCACCGCGCTGTGGACGCCGCCGATATCGACCACGAGCTTGCCGTCGATGAAGACGAAGACGTCATCGTCGCCCGTGAAGGTGAAGAGCTGCCCGGTGCCGCGGCGGTACCGGAAGTTGGTGTCGAGCTCATACGTGAAGTGGAAGTTCTGGTTGGGCGTGGTGCCGCCGGAGTTCCCGAGGAGCTGGTTGTTGATGGGAAAGAAGCCCCCGAGCGTGGAGTACGTGGAGTCGTTACGGTCGTTGAAGGTGTAGATGTTGGTGTTGGCCTGGCGGACAAGGCGGATGGGCAGAGGCATCGAGAGATTGACGCCGCTGACATCGCGGAACCACTGGTTGAACCCTGTGGCGCCGTTGTTCGCGCCGCCATGGCTGGCGGCATTCGCGCCTGCGACGTCGCCGGATCGTGAAGAGATGTAGTCCTTGTTGACGCTCATGCGCTGACGGCCCGCCGCGTCCTTGGCCTGCGTGCTCACCTTGAAGCCGCGGCTTGCGAAGACTGGTTTGCCGTCACTGTCGAGGGTGTCGGCGCACTGCCCGACATAGTGCCCGAAGCCGCCTGTTGGCTGCCACTGGAAGTCGGCGTGGCCGCCCGTCTGGTCACGGCCCTTGAAGTCACGAACGGTGCCGGTGAGCGTGAGCGATTCGGGAAGGTCGGCATACGGATCGACCGTGGGAACACCCGTGGCCGCCGAGCCCGGCATCATCACCCCGGCGGCGAGCGCAACCGCCGCGGCGGCGGAGAGCGACAGGCGGGTCATTGAACGAGCGGTGCGGAGGTTGGGAAACATGCGTGACTCCATGAGGCCCGTCGGCGGGTCTGCCGGCGAACATCGATGGAGATTGTGCAATCGAGTGTGCTGGCATGCCAAGATGGAGGATTCGTGGGGTGGAAGGAGGTGCGGGGTATATGGGCAGGGGAAGGGGGAACCGCGATCGGCCTTCGCCACGATGCCAGGCGCCGATGCAGGCGCCCGATAAGCGGGTGGCGAGCACAGCGGCCGGAGCACTGGCAAGGCCCTCGCGACCCCGGCGGGGTCTCCTGATGCACTGATGCGGCGCTTCAGCGGATGTCGCGCCCGCGGATTCCGTCGACCGTATGGAGCATGAGAGGCCACGGGTCGAAGTGGATCGAGTTCGCGCCAGTCCCGTCGCCACGCGTATAGCCGAGTGGGTGGGAGAGGTCGCCCATACGGAGATCCGGTACGCTGCCGTCGAGCATCGCGGCGATGATCGTCTGCCCCTTCGTGCCGGGATACAGATCGCCGAGCCCGACGGCGGTCACGACGACTTTCTTGGCCGGGGTTGCGGCGTCTGCGGATCGGACGGGGACGAGTTGACCAGTGCCTTCCAATCGAGTCTTGGTATTCCAATACTCGGCGTGGGCCCCGAAGACGCAGGGCAGGAAGTAGCTGGTGTGAGCCGCCGCAGGTTGCGCCCTGAGCGCGGGGTGAGCCCATGGGACAACGAAGAGCTCTGGGCTCAGATTGCCGTCGTAATATGCGTCGGCGAGAGCGATGTGCCAAAGGAGATACGCCTCGAAGTACCTCCCGGACTCGGTCAGGCCCGAGCGAGCAGAATGAACGGTCGAGTGACTCTTGTCCGGGTCCATGACATAGGGCAGCATGTCCCGAAAATCGCCGGCATAGCTTGCCAGTACGCCGGCATGGGATCGGACGGTGGCGATGCCCTTGAGTTCCATTCTCCGTTGCTGCGTGTTCGACAGCGCGGGGATCGCAATAGCCACGATCACGGCGATCACAGCGACCGCAAGGAGGATCTCCACGAGCGTGAACGCGCGGGGCTCGCCAGGGGGCAAGAAGCGAACGAGGATGCGCGGTCGCACGCTCATGTGATGCACGATCTCCGGAAACCGGGAGCGGCGAGCAAGGCGATTCCGAGATTGCGCGCGACCACAAACACCGGTTGATCAAACCACGCGAGGCGCTTGGGAAGTCTTCCGAAGCACGAACAGGTGGTGGCGCCATCCTGCCAGACATGTGCGAGGAACGCCACCGTGAACACGACCAACCCGGCCACGAGCAGCCATGTCATCGCTGGCACATGCATTCGCAGTACGAGCGAAACGCCAACGGCAAGCTCGACAAAGGGCACTGAAAGGGCGATCGGTAGGGCGGCCCATTCGGGGATCATCGACCAGTCCCGGAGTGATTCTCGGAACAGCCCCGCATCGACGAGCTTGAGCGCAGCCGCGAGGATCAGGGTCAGGCGAGCCGACGAAATCGAGAGTGCCGACAGCGCCCGCTCGAGCTGGGTCCTTGTCAATCGTCGCTCCCTCCCCCCCCGCCCTCGGCCGGGGGACAGTTCAGCGCGTTCGGATCCTCGTGGCTCGGGTAACAGGGCTGTGCGAACGGGTCCGGCGAGTACTGGGTATCACGATCACAAATTCCGTTCACGCAAGCGCGCTTCCTCAGCACACAATACGCCGTGGGTTCCGCGATGGCCTCCTTCTTGTACGAGGAGTTGTTGGGAATCGGCAGTGCCCATGAGATGTTGGGATTGCCGGTCGAGCCGTACACAAGGTCACAGCATTCGCCCGTTTCGTTCGGACAGATCCCGTAGCAGGTCTTGGGAAACGCCACCTTGTCGCAACAGCTGACGATCGTGGCCTTGTAGCACGCTGCACCCACGATGCTCGTTGTGAGAAGGACGGTCAGTGTCATTACGATGTTCTCGGGACGGGCGGACCTGTTCATGAATGGCTCCTTTGAGGTGAGGACCTTTCAGAGCGAGGACGTAGCGCGTGCGCGCACCAAGCGAACGAGTACCAAGCCGACGACAACGATGATGCCGCCCGCCCAGCCGAACCATTGGGTCTGTCGCCAGTTCGATTCGTGAGCCGTCGGCTCGACGGGTGCGGTTGTCAGCGTGCCATCCGGGTGGAGGACTGTGTCGGTGGGCGTGACCTTGGAATAGTCTCGCAGACGGGTGATGCGGAGATCCCCCCGGAGAACATCCGTGCCATCCGTGGAAGGTGTCCTTAGCAGCACGTCGAACTCCCCGAGGTCGAAAGGCTCGACTTGAAGCTGGGATCGCGTGAAGAGAAGCCGGTCCTCTTGGTACTGTCGCGTCTCGGCGGGTAGGTACCGGCCAAGGGTGTCACTCCAACGGTGCCCCGAGGATACCAATGACCCCCGTTCCGTGGACCCATTCGCCGTGATGGAGTAGTCGATTCGTTCAAGGAGTCCCTGGCCGCGCTCAACGTCCCAGCGCCCCACGGCTCGCATGGTGCGGACAGCGTTTCGACCCGAGCCGCGACCCTCGATGACAAACCGAGGTCCGGAGACCGAGGAGGGGGCGGGGACCATGTCTGTGAACCTCGCGAACGGGAGCAGCCCCCCCGAGAGAAACCCATCGATCGCGGCGGCTGTCCGGCCCCACTCGGAGCGGATGTTCACATGGTTCGGTGTGAGGGCGTTGTTGCCGAGGAGGGTCACCCCTGAGGGTCCGAGGACCCACCCGCGATCGCGTGTCGCAGCTATGTCTTGAAACTCCTGACCATCCGCGAAGTCCTCGTTCATGCGCCACTCTTCGCTGCCACGGGCCCACACAGTGAAGCGTCGCCATTCCTTTCCATCCCGACGTGCACGCGCTGCGCGGAGTTCAACACGTTTGGGATGGTCCGGCTTGCCATGGACTTCGGCGCTGAGGGCTGCGATGTCAGCAGCGGTGGGGACAATCCCACTTTCCTCCCTCCAAGTAGCGCGAAGGCCGTGGAGCTGATCGTCCTTCTTGGCTTCCGCCCATCGCAACTGGAACCACGAGTCAACCGCCGCGCTTTCGACCGTGGTGGTCGGTTGCGCGAGGCCGGTGATGACCGAGAGTACGAAAGCGAGCATCGATACTCCTTGCCGCGGTTCCGTGTCTTCGCCGACATACTACCCCCCCCCCCGGCGGGACAAGGCGAATCTTGGTTTTTCTTCACCACGGCCGAACGGGTTAGCTGTCGGATTGGGTGGGGTGAGCGATGGAAGCAGTACCCCGATCGCGGCAGACCATCTCGTCAATTCGAGGACGCCCCAGAGCATTCAATGAGATCGTGTGGTCGGCTCATGGTTGCAGAACACGGTCGGGCGCCAGTTCAGCATCCGTCGAAGAAAGCGGTGATGAACTCGTCGAGGTCTCCGGGTTCGACGAAGCCGTCGCCGTTGAAGTCACACGCCGCGCGGGCCGGGTCGCCCTCCTCGGCGAAGAAGGTCGTAATGAACTCGTCAAGATCGCCCGGTTCGGCGAAGCCGTCGCAGTTGAAGTCTGTTGGGCAGGAGGTCAGGGTGGCTGGATCGCTTGTGGCCGGGCCGCATGCGCCGGTGACCACGGCCCGCAGCCGTACGCCGGTACCCGACAGCGGCCCGCCGCGGATGTCTGAGAGCGTCAGTGACTCGCTGATTGCCCCCGAGGCCGTGAAGGTCAAAGTTCCATCCCCGGCGCTGTTGTTGGCACCCTCCACTACCGGCGTCCAGACCTCCGGGCTCGAGGGTTCCTCAAACTCCCACGTTACGCCCACCCCGCCGCCTGTCTGGGCGTTCAGCATCACGCTCCCCGCGCGACAGACCGTTGCTGCTCCCGGCGTCACCAGAGGTTGGCCGGTGGGGCTCGCGGTCAGAAAGGCGACCTCCGCCGCGCTCAATGCGCGGCCGTAGATCCGCACTTCATCAATGGTCGCGTCGGTGGCGTTGCTCAGGTTCCCGAACCGCCCAATGAACACCGGTCGGGTATACGCGGTGATCGTGCCCGAGACATTGAGCGAAGAGATCTGTACGCCGTCCACATAGAGCCGCATGACCGCGCCGTTGTATGTGCCGACCACATGGCGCCAAGTTCCCGGCGAAGCATCCCCGCCGCGGACGGTGCGGCGGGTGCCGTTGATCGCCAGGTCAAAGAGGAAATCGCTGGCGACTCCGAGGTGGTATTGATAGAAGGGGGAGCTATGCGTCGGGGCGCCTTTGTCGATGATCGGCTCGTTCCCGCTGCCGGGAGCTGAGTCCCGCACCCATGCGCTGAGCGTGATCCCTGTCGAGGGGTTGAGCAGAGTGGCGTTGGGCGTCTGCAGGAACGCCTGGGGCGTGTCGGTGGTCCGCACCGCGTCCCCGGCGATGCCCGGCCGCAGAGTCACGCCGGTCGGGGCGAGGTTGTGCCCATTTCCCGAGAGGTCGGTGAAGTTGCCTGCGTCGAAGGTCCACTGTGCCAGTAGGCCTTGGCAGATCTGCCCTTCAGCGGCGCTGTGCAATCCAACCGCCGCGACAGCGGCAAGTCCGGCGATCATGCGACTTCCAAGTCGAAACGTCATCTTGAGGACCTCCGTTGAACTTGATATTGAACTTGTGTCTATCTTGGCAGCCGAGGGCGGAGCGTGCCTGCTTCAACACCCTTCAAAGTAACTCGTGATGTACTCGTCCAGATCACCCGGCTCAACGAAGCCGTCGTTGTTGAAGTCGCAGCGGTTGCGTTCTTCTTCGGTGTCGCTGAAGTAGCTGGTGATGAACTCGTCAAGGTCGCCGGGTTCCACGAAGCCGTCCATGTTGAAGTCCACGAAGCAGGGGTTCA